>CAYUBK010000087.1:0-8379 GCA_964442955.1 uncultured Zetaproteobacteria bacterium
GATCATCTGGCTGGTCGGAGCGATGACGACAACGGCCATCATACATCGGCTTTTTGCCGGCGGCGCGCTGGGCTTCACGCATGCCATCGAGTTCTTCCCGGCTGCAATAACAGCGATAGGCGTGGCCTTTTTCTATCAACTGCTCAACCGCCCGAATATGCTCGGCCTGACGCGATGCCTGAAATACCGGTTCTTCATCCCAGTCGAGTCCCAGCCAGTTCAAACCATCGAGAATCACTTGCGTGGCCTCATCGGTTGAACGCTCTTTGTCCGTATCTTCAATGCGCAGTATAAACTGGCCGCCATGATGGCGGGCATAGAGCCATGAAAACAGCGCGGTACGGGCGCCGCCGATATGTAGCATGCCGGTGGGTGAAGGGGCAAAGCGGGTGCGAACGGTCATAATATCTCCTGATTGAAAAAGGCGGCGAGACTATCCTGATAAAAGCGTGATTTCATCCGTTTCTCCTATGCGTTGGCAGAAGGTAAGGTGCGAGGTGCAAGGGAAAGTGGTTTGCCGCCTTATCCCTTACGCTTGCCCAAATGATTCATCAGCAAAAAACTGACCATGCAGGCGGTAAAGCTGGAGGCGACGATCATATAGAGCACAATCAACTGCGCGGTTGCCGCAGCCATCGGCGCAGCCCCGGCCAGAATCATGCCGACAAAGATGCCCGGCATATGCACGAGTCCGACCACGCGCAGCGTATCAATGGTGGGAATCATTGCAGTTTTTAACCCGATGCCAACATCGCTGCCGGATTTCAATCGCTCAAACATGATTGAAATTGCATTCATGCCATTGGCGGCGATCATGCTGCCCAGTGGAACCAGCGTGCGAGTATCATCACCGATTGCGCCACTTAATGCCAGCCATGGCAGTGTTGCCAAGCAAGCGCACATCAGCCCGATAGCTGCTGCTGCCCATGTGCGGCCCTTGCCATCAAAGTGGCTGGCACTGTTGTGTCCGGCTAGTATGCAGAAGGCAGCAATCAGCAGCGATTGCGCCAAATGAGATCGGATATCGAAAATCCAGTGCAACACAAAGGCCAATGCCAGCAATTGCACCAGCCCGCGCCCTGATGCCACCAGCATGCGTTTCGATAAGCCCAGACTTTCGCGATGCGCCCAGAAAGCCGCGCCTGCAATCAACAGCCATGCCGCAAGCAGTTTGATCAGCGTATCGCTTATGTGACTATCTAACATGCTCGCTCCCTTCATGTGACAGGCCGATGTTAACCACTTTCGAATTCACCGTCTTGTGAGGGTATCAGGTTTTGTATCAGTCTGACATCCGCGATAGCACGGACACGGCATAAAATATAATCTTCGCAGCTATGAAATCTTTATTGCCCGTCATGCATAAAACCGCGCAAAAAAAAACCGGACGCAAAGCGCCCGGTTTTTGTGATGGTGGAGCCAAACGGGATCGAACCGTTGACCTCAACGCTGCCAGCGTTGCGCTCTCCCAGCTGAGCTATGGCCCCGTAGGGACGGATTGGCATGTTTCACCAGTTCCGAAGGCGGCGCATTTCGCCACAGCCGACCTGGCTTGTCAACATGAGTGATCCGGCCATGCATCTGTTTCGCCGTATCCTGTCGGCTGATTGTCTGACGCCACCGGGCGTATTTTCCCGTCTGGTCGAGCGTGGCGATTGCTTTATGTTTGAATCTGCCGAGGGCGGCGAACAATGGGGGCGTTATAGCATTCTGGGCATCAGTCCGGCTTGCCGGGCCAGCGCCGAGGGAAGTCACACCCGTTTGTATTTTCGCGATGGCCATGAGGAAATTTATCAGGGCGATATGCTGGCATGGTTGCGTGAACATGTACTCGATCAGGCATTTCTGCCGGTCGATGATCTGCCCTTTGCCGGTGGCGCGGTAGGTTATTTTGGTTATCAACTGGTTTCCCGCTTCGAAGATATTCCGGCCAATCTGCCTGATCCGGTCGGTGCGCCGGAATCGGCTTACTTGCTGGTCGATCGTTTTATGGTGTTCGATAATCTCAAGGGTACGTTGACTTGTTGCGTGCGCCTGCCTGCCGATCAGCAGGATGAAGCAGATACGGTGCTCGATCGCATGGAAGCCAGCCTCAATGAAGGCGAAATGGCCAGTGTTCTGAAGCTGGATGCAGATTTGAGCATGTCCGAAGCAGCCGTCGCACAGACCACGCAGGAGGATTATGAAGCTGCCGTTCGCGCAGCGCGCGAATATATTCTGGCCGGCGATATTTTTCAGGTGGTGCTGTCGCAACGTTTTTCCAAGCCGCTCACCTGCGCTCCATTTGATATTTACCGCGCCGTGCGCCATATCAACCCGTCGCCGTATTTATTTTATCTGCATATCGGCGACACGATTCTGGTCGGTTCATCGCCGGAAATTCTGGTGCGCCGCGAAATGGACAAAGCTGTGGTGCGACCGATTGCCGGCACCCGCCCACGCGGGAAAACGCCAGCCGAAGACAAGGCGCTGGAAGAGGAATTGCTGGCCGATGCGAAAGAACTGGCTGAGCACGTGATGCTGGTTGATTTGGGCCGCAACGATCTGGGTCGCGTTTGTGAATATGGCAGTGTGGAACTGACTGAATCGATGATTATCGAACGCTATTCGCATGTCATGCATATCGTATCGCAAGTGGAAGGAACGATGCGCGAGGACGCCGACACGCTCGATCTGCTGGCCGCCACATTCCCGGCGGGTACGGTGTCCGGCGCGCCAAAAGTGCGGGCGATGGAAATTATCCATGAACTGGAACCGGTGGCGCGCGGGCCTTACGCCGGTACGGTCGGATATATCGGTTTTGGCGGGCAACGCATGGATACGGCGATTGCCATCAGAACAGCCGTGATTCATGGCGGCGAGATTCATATACAGGCCGGAGCGGGTATTGTGGCCGATTCCGTGCCGGAGAATGAACACAGGGAGTGCGTCAACAAAGCCATGGCCATGTTCCGTGCTGTGGAATTGGCTGAAGCCCAGCAGGGGAATAAGCCATGATGCTGGTTATCGATAACTACGATTCGTTCACATTTAATCTGGTACAATATCTGGGTGAGCTGGGCGAGCATCCTGAAGTCCATCGCAATGACAAAATTGACCTTGCCGGAATTGCCGAACTGTCGCCCGAGCACATCCTGATTTCACCTGGGCCGTGCACGCCGCATGAGGCGGGTATTTCGATGGCTGTGATTCGCGAGTTTTCTGGCCGAATTCCGATTCTGGGCGTCTGCCTTGGGCATCAATCCATTTCAGCCGTGTTTGGCGGAGAAGTGATTCGCGCGCCGCGATTGATGCATGGCAAAACGAGTTTGATTGAACATGACAGCGAAGGCATCTTTGCCGGCCTGCCATCGCCGTTTACTGCCACGCGTTATCACTCATTGATTGTGCCGGAGCCATTGCCCGATTGTTTGGTTAAAACGGCATGGACTGCCGAGGGTGAATTGATGGGCTTAAGGCATCGCGAGCATCCGACGTTTGGTCTGCAATTTCACCCGGAATCCATCCTGACCGAACACGGCCATCAAATGCTGAAAAACTTTCTCGAAGTTAGCATATGATTGTTCAGTCAAAGGCATTCACCACAGAGTCTCACAGAGTAAACCTTACAAGCATATTGATTGCTGCCTTTGATTTTACTCTGTGTAACTCTGTGTACTCTGTGGTTCAAAAAGAGGTTAATGATGCGTGAAGCTGTCGTTCAGATGATCAGGGATTTGCAGTCGGGGAATGAAATCACTGGCGCGGCCGCAGAAGAGGTGTTCGGCGCAATCATGCATGGCGAAGCGACGCCCGCGCAGATTGCCGCCATTTTGACAGGCTTGTCGATTCGCGGCGAATCGGCTGAGGTAGTGGCGGGTGCTGCCAAAGCGATGCGGGCTGCGGCCACGCACATTACGCCAGAGTCCACCGGACTGATTGATACCTGCGGCACCGGTGGCGATGGTGCCAAAACATTCAATATTTCGACTGCCGTTTCTCTGGTCGTGGCGGCATGCGGTGTGCCGGTGGCCAAGCATGGCAATCGCGCCATGAGCTCCAAATCAGGTGCTGCTGATGTGCTCGAAGCGCTGGGCGTGAATCTGGATATTAGCCCGGAGCATGTGGCTGATTGTATTGATGAAGCCGGTATTGGCTTTCTGTTTGCCCAAACGCTGCATCCGGCCATGAAATTCGCCGGGCCGGTGCGCCGCGAACTTGGTGTGCGCACCATATTTAACCTGCTGGGGCCGCTGACCAATCCGGCCAGCGCCGAATATCAGGTGCTGGGTGTTTTCGCATCGGATAAACTCGAACTGGTGGCTGGCGCATTGACTGAGCTCGGTACGACGCGTGCCCTGATTGTGCACGGGCGCGACGGACTGGATGAAATCACTACCACTGATATCACCGATGCAATTCTGGTGCAGGCAGGACAAGCGCCGATAGCCTTTGAAATCGATCCGGCTGCATTCGGCATGCCTTACGCAGTTCCCGAAGCTTTGGCTGGCGATGATGCCGCTACCAATGCAGCGATTCTCAAACATATTTTTGCCGGCCAGCAGGGTGCCGGGCGTGATATCGTATTACTCAATGCCGGCGCAGCGCTGTGGGTAGCCGGCAAGGTGGATGGCATCGGTGCAGGCATTGCTCTGGCCGCTCAAGCGATAGACTCCGGCAAAGTGCAAGAAACACTGGATGCGTTGATTGCATCCACTCAACAGTGAAAAGCTTTTGATGTTAGGTGACAATCTATGAGTTCAATTCTAAACGAAATTGCCGAATACAAACGCGAGTGGGTGGCTGCATGCAAACTGCGTCGCTCTGAGGCTGAACTGCTTGAACTTGCCAAACAGAGATTTCCGCTCGATTTCGCCGGAGCATTACAGGAAAAAGTCTCCAGCAGGCAAAATGCAGTGATTGCCGAAGTCAAAAAAGCCAGTCCGTCCAGAGGTGTTATTCGCCCGGATTTTGATCCGGTTGCCATTGCCAAAAGCTACGAGGTTGGTGGAGCGACCTGCCTTTCTGTGCTTACCGATGTGAAATATTTTCAAGGTGATGATGCTTATGTGTCATCCATTCGCGATGCTGTTTCGCTACCGATCCTGCGCAAGGATTTTATGCTCGATCCGTACCAAATCATTGAGGCTAAAGTTATGGGTGCCGATGCCATTCTGGTGATTATGGCTATGCTGGATGATGTGCTGGCAGCTGAACTCACAGCCTGTGCGCATGAAATGGGGCTTTCTGTGTTGCCGGAAGTGCATAATGATGAGGAACTCGAACGAGCTCTGAAACTGGAAACAAAGCTTATTGGCATCAACAATCGCAACCTGCACACGTTTGAAACCACCCTGGATACAACGCTGTCACTGCTCGGTCGATTGAGCGGTGACCACACTGTTATTACAGAATCCGGTATTTTCAGTCGCGATGATCTACAGCAAATGAATTGTGCAGGCGTCTATGGTTTCCTGATCGGTGAATCATTGATGCGCCAGCCTGAGCCGGGAGCGGCGTTGACTGCTTTACTTGATTGATACCTGTTTCAAGTTGCGCGTTTTATTTCAGGCGAGCCAGTTGTTCTTCCACAGCCGTAAACAGTTCATTCGAGACTTTCATTTTGATGGGCGCATTCGACCAGTGATTATTGGCATACTGCTGGCCCAGCGTGCGCACTTCCAGTTGTGATTTTGTGGAGCCGACGCGCAGTACACGCACCACATAACGATAGCGCACCTTCGTCGCCTTGCCCTGACCAAACATCCTCAGCACGGAAGACAAAACATACACATTCGAACTGTTGACATCTTTACCAACCCATTCGGTAGTCAGAGTACCACTGGGAGAATCAACACTGCTCACCGGCATGTTCAGTGCAGTCATGGCATCAATGGTGGCGGAAAAAACCTGTGGCGCTGTAAAATCATAGCGGCGTGCATGCAGGTTAACCGCCGAACCCGCAACAGCCTGCTGATGCTCTTTCGTAACGCCTGAGCTGCTGGCGGTAGCCTCACTCGCCACCTTGTCCGGCATCGGTACCTCAATTTCCTTGCGCAATTCAGGCGGCACATCCAGCGGCGCCCTGCCTTTTGCCTGCGCGCCTGAGGTCTGACCTCGGGCATAAGCGGGTTTGCCATCATCCACATCCCAAAATAATTTAGGCACGCCGCCGGAACAGGCGGATAGCATCCATGTGGATATGATGATCAGAAGCAGGGTTTGTCGTTTCATGCGCGGCATTCCATCGACTGGAGGGCAAAAGTCAAGCCATTAGCCTTTTCATGGCTGTAGTCCGACCTACAAAGACTGGTTCAGATTCACCGCCAGCAGGGCATGCATATCCGGTTTGACCGGCACGGGAATCCGGACCTGATGGCCGCTGCCGGGAGCGACGCCCATCGGGTGACCGTAACGGGCATCGTTGATGGCTTCGACAGTGAAGGTGGTGTTTCCGCCCGGATTGACCAGTTCAATCGAATCGCCGAGGGCGAATTTATTTTTAACAATCACTTCGGCCAGACCCTTTTCTGCATCGTAATCCACCACTTCACCGACAAAGCGCTGGGCGTCGAATGTGGAATTGCCGGTTTCATAATTCTGGCTGGCCGATGAACGTTTGCGGGTATAAAAACCGTCGGTGTATCCTCTGTTGGCCAATGCATCGAGCTGGAACATCAGTCGTTCATCGAACGATTTACCGGCCAGTGCGTCGTCAATGGCCTGCCGATAAGTCTGAGTGGTGCGCGCGACATAATAATGCGATTTGGTGCGGCCTTCGATTTTCAGCGAGTCCACACCGATTTGCACCAGACGTTCAACATGCTGTACGGCGCGCAAATCTTTCGAATTCATAATATAGGTGCCGTGTTCATCTTCAAATACCGGCATTTGTTCATTCGGACGATTTGGCTCGGTCAACGTATAGACCTGATCGGCCAGCGGGTGGCGTTCTACGTTGCCTGTTTCGGCAAAGGGTTGTGCGTTCATACCGTCCAGAAGCGTGCTTGAAACACTCTCAATCGGAATAATATCGCCGGAAATATCCTCGGCGGCTTTTTCCATGCCGTATTCCCAGCGGCACGCATTGGTGCAGCTACCCTGATTGGCATCGCGATGATTGAAATAGCCGGACAGCAAACAACGGCCCGAATAGGCCATGCACAGCGCTCCGTGTACGAACACTTCAATTTCGATATCCGGACACTGCTGACGAATTTCTTCCACTTCATCAAGCGAGAGTTCGCGCGACAGGATAATACGTTTCACGCCGACCGACTGCCAGAATTTCACTGCTGCCCAGTTCATCGTATTGGCCTGCACGGACAGGTGGACAGGCATCTCAGGCCAGCGTTCGCGTACCATCATAATCAGGCCGGGGTCGGCCATAATCAGGGCGTCCGGCCCCATATCAATGACCGGTTGCATGTGTTCGAGATAGCGTTTTAATTTGTTGTTATGCGGCAGCAGGTTACTGGCGACAAAGAATTTTCTACCCAGCGCATGCGCTTCATCAATGCCCGCTTTCAGGTTATCCAGTTGAAAATCATTATTGCGCACGCGCAATGAATAGCGCGGCTGGCCGGCATAAACGGCATCGGCGCCGTAAGCAAAAGCGTAGCGCATATTCTTGATGGTGCCGGCAGGTGCCAGCAATTCTATGTTACGATTGTTCATAAATATCCTTTTTCTTTTCAACCTGCTCACGCACCAGCGCCAGATGCAGACGCAGATCATACAATTCTTCGGCATAGGACAGCGGCACATGTACTTTCCTGATTTCTGTTTCAATGCGTTCCAGGTCAGTGAGCAATGATTCATTGAAACCATCATCCAGCGCTGTATCAATATTGCCGAGTTCTTCATACCAGCGATAGATGCGCGAGCGGATACGCCAGCGATACAACGGTGGCAGCACCTTGAATAGCGGAATCAACAGTGCGATAAACGGCAATAGCATCACCTTCAGGCGATCCACCAGCGTGGCGGCCCAGAAGGGTAAAAAACGCTGCAAAAATGGCGGCCCGGATTTATAAAAACGCGCGGCCTCGCCACTCAAGTCCATACCGGTGAAGCGGCTGGTCGGAAAGGTTCCGGCGGCAGCAAACAGGCTGTGCTCGGCATGGATCGCGGCTGTAGCCTGCATGATCATATCTTGCAGGGCCGGATGTAAATTCTTGTTCACAACCAACGTTGCCGTGCTGGCCAGCATCGTCACATCTTCAGCCGGTATGTTGCGGGCAAGATCGAGTGCGCCCTGGGGCAATTGAATGGCCGATAGCGAATCGATTCGGCGCGTATAGGCCTCAGCGCGAGCGATATTCAGCAAACGGATATCGCTACTTTGCTGCAATGCCTGCACTGTTTCATTACTGGCTGCCGAAACAATAAACACAGCAT
>CAYUBK010000088.1:0-8314 GCA_964442955.1 uncultured Zetaproteobacteria bacterium
GTAAAAGCAGCCACATTACAAAGCACATCACATTCATCATCCGCATAAACGCGATACAGTTCTGGAAAACGCAGGTCATAGCAGATGCTTAAACCAAGTCTGAATTCGCCTGCCTGAACAACTGTCGGGATTTCCCCCGAATCAATCAGAGATGACTCACAGTACGACTCGCCCTGGTAGTCCATATCGAACAAGTGAATTTTGTCGTACGAAGCCAACAGTTGACCCGTTTGATCAAATGCAGGGCAAGTATTGCGCAAGCGCCCACTCTTCCCCCTCATCAGCAACGAACCACCGATAATGCTCATCTGAAACAATACAGCCTGTTCAGATAGAAACCGGAGTATCACTGAATTGGACTGGTTTTCGGCAAGCTGTTTCTTGTCCGCTTCGCTGCCGCCCATAAAACTGAAATTCTCTGGCAGCAATGCCAGTTCAGCGCCTTGCTCCGATGCTTGCGCCAGCAGGCTCGCAGCAGTGGCGAGATTTGCGTCCTGGTCGGTGACGGAACACATCTGGATACATGCAACGCGCATCATGTGGCGATCAGGCAAAGCGACCGATTTGTTTTATCATGCCCATATTGGCATCTTCGGAAATAACGGGAACAAGCTTTTCATCGCAAGCACTCATCAGCGTCATCATACCCGGCCCGTGACCAGCCAGCGGTGAATCGGAATGAATCACCACGCCGATAGTCAATGCTCCTTTACGATAGGTGCGCCCATAGCGATTATCATGATCAAGCACGGCAACGAAATCACCAAAGCGCAATCGATCCATGCCGTATTCCTCAACCACGCTCTTATCATGGCACAGAATATCATAATCACCTGTAGTGACAGACAGCGAACCGATACCGGAGCCCATAGCGTGACCTGGCACGATGACATGAACCGGCACTTCGATTTTGCCATCGTCGCGCTCCTTCAACCCCCATGCTTCCAACACATCGGGATCGAGGCTGTAAAGATACACATCTGGATGATCAATCAGTTTCAATCCCTGACCGAAACCGCGAATCAAAAATTTATCATCGCAGGTCAGCTGGTCGAGGGTAGCATCGGGAAAATCGAGCATCAGGTGTTCTACACCACCGTGATGGCCAAGCACGGTACCCTTCTCACCTTTTGCCGCGCCGGAAATCACCACCGCCTCATTGCCACAGCAGGCCAGAAACTGATAACCGGCTTCAGCTTTGCGATTTTTATGATTCATCGTTGAAGATACGCCCGGCTCGATATGTTCACCGGCCCAGCCGAACACCGAATCGCCGATTTTGACATTGTAGGTAATACCGCCGGTTGAAGGCCATGCGAATATTTCGCCATCTGAACCCACTTCGAACGGAGCCCATTGATTGGCCGGCGATACAGAACCTTGCACAGCGGTTTTTACTAATTGATTTCGATTGATTGCCAAACCCATCCGTCACATCCTCTTAAACCTGTTTACCGCAGATGATGCAAATGAACAACCTGTTGCGCAATCAGTATGTTTTAATTGAGTAACCGTTTAAGCCGTTGTCTGTCATTATCAGAGGGATGATGAACGATGCCAAGTAAAATCCCGGCCAGCTCTTTTTCCGCCGCACTGACAGCACGATCGCCCTGCAACTGCCGCAATAAATCCGCATCGCTGTCGGATACCTTGTGTCGCATATTTCTTAACGCATTGGCCAACACTTTTTCACCGGCGCTTGCATGACTACCGCTTGAAATTGACGCCAGTTTGGCCTGATCGCCGCTATCAGGGTAGTGATTCAAATGCATGACGATAGTAGCTATCGTGCTGATATTCGTTTCAACTGCCTGTACAGCAGAAACCATGATTAGAAACACCGCCGGAATCAGTAATAGATATTGTATTGTCTTTTTCATCGCACACCCCCAAATATATCTGTTATCAGAGGTCGTTCCGAGTGGTGGAAAGTTACGCTTTGCCAATCAGATGTAAAAATCCATCACGCGAGACTTCGCGTGCACCGAGGCTCTGTAAGTGATTGGTATGGAACTGGCAGTCGATCAGCTTCCAGTCCTGTTGCAGGGCGCGCTCGCACAGGGCTGCAATGGCTATCTTCGATGTATCGGTTTTCCGACTGAACATTGATTCGGCAAAAAATACCCTGTTCAACAACACGCCGTAGAGACCGCCGACCAGTTCATTCTCGCCTTCGTCATTACTCCACACTTCTACCGAATGAGCGTACCCGAGTTGATGCATGCGGCAATAGGCATGTTTCATTTCCGGCAAAATCCAGGTGCCGGCTTCACCCCGGCGCGGAATATCGGCGCAGGTGTTGATTACTGCCTCAAATGCCAAATCAAATGAAACAGCATAGATATTCCGGCGCATACGCCTCGCTAATCGTTTTGAACAATGGAACTCGGCAGGAAACAACACCATGCGCGGATCGGGCGACCACCACAACACCGGCTGCCCCTCCGCATACCAGGGGAATATTCCTTTGGCATACGCAGCCAGCAAGGTGTCCGGGGCAAGGTTGCCGCCAGCCGCCAGCAATCCATCTACATTGGCTGTCGCCGGATCAGGAAATTCTATCATCACTCGTGCAGCCTCCTCTTCAATATGCTGGCTGGATGGCAACACAGTGCATAAATTCGCACTGCTTGCAATCAACCATTAAGGCCCTATCATGCGCCGCCACTGCACGGGCGACTGTGCAGAAACATACCTTGCTCCGGACGCGCATCATCGTACCGGGGCGTACGTAAGTACACCTAGAGGAGCGCCGTTTGTATTACGAAACTATTTTTATCGTTAATCCTGATATCTCTCAGGAAAACACCGAAGCCCTTACCGATGATCTCATCGGTAAAGTCGAAAAAGTCGGTGGCCGCATTGTTAAACGCGAAAACTGGGGTTCACGTCCGTTGGCATATTCCATTGCCAACCGTAAACGTGGCAACTATATGCTGCTCGTCACCGACGGCAGCCCCGAAGCCATCAAAACGCTGGAACACGCGATTAGTCTGGAAGAGCGCATTATCCGCTCGCTAACTACACGTCTGACTGAATTGTCCGATAAACCGTCTCCACTGCTGCGTCGCGCTCAGGCTGCTGCCAAGCGTGAAGAAGAAGCTGCGGAAGCAAAAGCTGCCGCTGATGCTGCGCCTGCTGAACCGGCCGCTCCTGCTGAAGAAAAAAGCGAAAAAGCCGAAGAAGCCGCACCTGCCGCTGAAGCAGTCGTAGAAGCTGAAGCAAAGGAAGCTGATGGAGCAGAAGCAAGCGCCTGATTTTAACCGCGCCTGCGTTGCGGGCCGGCTGGGGCATTTGCGCAAACGCTGGATGCCGGATGGCTCGCTGGCGTTGATTGCGGAACTGCTTACGCATCGCCCTGAATTGGGGCCGGTTCGGGCCGGGGTTCAGGATGAACAGCCCATGCCACTGCGCGCCAGTGGCGATATCGTCAACACCATGATGGCCCTCGATGGCCGCCATGTGGAAGTCGAAGGCTGTTTACGCAGACGTTTTTACAGCAGGGATAATCAGCCTTGCTGGGGACAGGTGGAAATCTGGGTTGATGCGTGCAGGTTGTTAGAGCAGGGCTCAACGCAATCCGCGCAATAGAACCGGACAACACCGACAAGAGATAACAGGAGTAACTAGACATGAGTGAAGAAGTTAAAAAAGCAGCACCAGCCGCATCAAGTGATCGTCCGCAAGGAACTCGCCCACAAGGTGATCGTCCTCAAGGCGCCCGTCCTCAGGGTAACCGCCCGCAGGGTGATCGTCCGCAGCGTGGTGGCCCGCGTGGTCGTTTTCAGCGCCGTCGCAAATTCTGCAAATTCTGTGCTGACACCAGCATAGCGATTGATCATAAAGACCCGGATTTGCTGCGCGGTTTTATTACCGAGCGTTATAAAATTCTGCCGTCACGCGTGACCGGCACTTGCGCCAAGCATCAGCGTTTTTTGACCACGGCCATCAAGCGCGCCCGCGTGCTTGCTTTGGTACCGTTCACACCGCTGCATCACGACTGATTGCGGCATTACCGGCAGTCGTAAACTGATCTGATGCTACTGTTCTGATGCAAGATCAGGCTCATGATCCGCAGGTCATGCCACCGCTATTCAGTTATGTGCTGACGCATCGGCTGCCTTGCGCTACGTTGATGCTGGTGATGTTGATGAGCGCAATCTGGCTGCCCATGCTGGGCGGTTCATCATCGACCTTCGTGGCCATGTTGATGACTACCATTGGTTTGTCACTGCATGTACTGGCACCGGCGCTGGTTGCACTGATCACCTTTGGTGGTGGACTGGTATTTGCCATCCATGTTGCCGCACTGACGGCGGCAGGCGTGACTGCCATTGCCGGCTTTGCCTTGCTGCCGGGTTTGGTGGTGTTTGTGGTTTATGGCCTGATACCCATCATGGCCGCCACCCTGATGATGCGCGCCGATGGGGTGCGCCGCAGCGCCCAATATATGGCTTTCGGGCTGGGTGGGTTAACGCTGGTTGGGCTGATGATTGCCGCCGGCATGCAGGATACAGGCATCAGAGGGCTGATTGACGGACTGCTGGCGCCCATGTTTGAAGGCGTGCAACAGCAAATACCGGCAGGCGAACCGCAAGCGGTGCAAATGCTTGAAGAGTCGCGCAAGATGATGGTAGAAATCCTGCCCGGCCTGATGGCGCTGGGCGTGTGGTTTAGCTGGTGGGGCGATGTGGTTCTGGCCAGAAATATCGCCCGCAAGTTCGGTTTTTATCAAGGCGAAGCGACGAGTTTACTAAGTCTGGGCTTTGGCAAGCCGGTTGCCTATCTGTTTCTGGCGCTGCTGGTGACGCTGAATCTGGGCTCCGGCGAGTTGCACTATATTGCCGTCAATGCCGCTATTCTGGTGGGCGGATTGCTGGCCGCACAGGGTGTCGCAGTTGGGCATAGCTGGTTGAAAGCGAAAGGAATGTTGCTTTCAATCGCCTTGATGTATTTGATGTTAATTATCTGGTCGGTGCTGATCATACCGTTTGTGATCATCGGCCTGATGGATATTTGGTTTGACTATCGCCGGAATATGCCGGCAGTTGGAGGATAAAATGCAATTGATTCTTTTGGAACGTGTTGAAGGTTTGGGCAATGTTGGCGATGAAGTCAGCGTCCGTCCAGGTTATGGCCGTAACTTCCTGTTGCCGCAGGGCAAGGCTGCAACAGCCGATGCTGGCAACCGCAAGGTGTTCGAACGCCGTCGCGACCTGCTTGAAAGCAAGCAAGCTGACGTATTGGCTCAGGCCAAGATCGCAGCTGCCAAGCTCGAAGGTTTAGAGCTGGAAGTGGTGTTAGCCACATCCGATGGCAACCATCTGTATGGCTCTGTCGGTGCTGCTGAACTGGCTGCACTGCTCAAGGATAATGATTTTGCAGTTGAGCGTCGTAACATCTTGCAGGATGAGCACATCAAGGAAGTCGGTAAACACGAATTCCGCGTCCGCCTGCACCCGGATGTCACAGCTACGTTGAGCATTACTGTCACTTCCGAGCAGCATTAATCGCTGTATTGGTCATAACAAAGTGAGCTGCCTCTATTGAATCAGGCGATTCCCCTGCGCACTGATACGCTCAGAGAGCGTATCCCGCCCCATGCCCATGATGCGGAACGGGCGGTGCTCGGGGGAATCATGCTCGATGCCGAAGCGCTGGAGCGCCTTGAAGGGGCGTTGCTGCCCGAGCATTTCTATGTTGAGGCCAATGCACGCATTTTCTTTGTCATTCAGGAACTGGCTGGCAAAGGACAACCTGTTGATGCGCTGACCATCAAGGATCAGCTCGAACGCCGCGATGAACTGGCCGGTATGGGTGGCGAGGCTTATCTGGCTGATCTGGTCACCGCCGTCCCCACCTCTGCCAATGTCAAACACTATGCCGATATCGTGCGTGAACGCTCGGTGCTACGCGATTTACTGTCTGTCTGTAGCAATGTCAGCCGCGAGGTCTATGAAGAAACAGGCCGGGATGTTAACGAGCACCTTGATCTGGCCGAGAAAAATATCCTTGGCATAGCCGAAAACTTCAACCGATCACGCCCCTCTTTCAACAAAATGTCTGACCTGATGCTGGAAAGCTACAAAGAGCTGGAAGCAAGGTACGCGGAAAAGAAGTTGGTTACCGGCATTCCGACCGGATTTGACGATCTGGATCGCATGACTGCCGGCATGCAGCGCGGCGACCTGATTATTGTAGCCGGACGCCCAAGCATGGGTAAAACCGCCTTCTCGATGAACCTGGCCCAAAATGCATCAATTCGTGCCGATGACACCGGCGTGGTCGCCGTGTTTTCACTAGAAATGTCCTCCCAACAAATTGCCATGCGTATGCTGGCCTGCGAAGCCCGCGTCGATATGCAACATTTGCGCACCGGTCGCTTCTCGGCTGAAGACTGGCGTAAACTGGCTGCCGCCAGCGGATCACTGGCCGAGTCGGCTATTTTTGTCGATGATACGCCGGCTATTTCGGTGCTCGAAATCCGCTCCAAATGCCGCCGTCTCAAACGCGAAGCCAAGCAACTTGACCTGGTGCTGATCGATTATGTCGGCTTGATGTCTGGTCGGTCCGACGCCGACAATCGCGCTCAGGAAATCTCTGAAATCACCCGCGCCCTGAAAGCGCTGGCCAAAGAGTTGGATGTGCCGGTCATTGCCTTGTCCCAGCTCAATCGTTCGCTGGAACAACGCGCCGACAAACGCCCTGTCATGTCCGATCTGCGCGAATCCGGTGCCATCGAGCAGGATGCCGATGTGATTATGTTTATCTATCGTGATGAGGTGTACAACAAAAAGCCGGATAACGAAGGCTTAGCAGAAATCATCGTTGCCAAACAACGAAACGGCCCGATTGGCGATGTGAAACTGACCTTCATCCACAAATACACCCGTTTTGAAAACCACGTTTCTGCAGGTTTTGACGACTGATTGTGGCTCTGGCTTTAATGCCGCCACATATATTCAAAACCATGGCTGGTTGAAAATATGCTCCTGAAACCAGTCCCATACCCCAAACGAAAAGTGGGGAAATATGTTGATGCCAGCTGCTGATTTTAGCAGATACAACACCAACACCCCCAATAGCGTTGAAACGACAATCCCAACAGTGAATAAAATAGATTTTGCCAGCAATGCCAATTCCTGTTGCCTCCGGCTCAAAGGACGGCGGTTCACGCCTGCAAGAAGCACAAAATAATATCGCTTGCGCCACATTTTTACCGTCCACCTTAAATCGACCGGGTGAGCGCCCCATACCCTGGCCCCTAAAGCCACTTTCAAGCCCACCAGCTGCCCATCGCTGAAGCTGTCACGTTCATTCACTGGTAATCGATCCAGCAAGCCTCGAATAAACGGATCGTCGCGAATACCCATCACATCACCTGCCATTATTCCACTCCCTTTTTTCATGCTCATTGAACCGCTTATTAGAGTTTGACAGACACCAGCAAAAAACGAGCCAACATCCCTGCCTGTTGACGTCCGCACCCACGCTCGCACACTTGGGATTCAATTCTGATGACGATATAGGGAGGAATCATGGCATACAATGTCTACGGCGTGGGCAACGCGATTATGGATATGCAGGTGCAATGCGAGGATGCATTTCTAGATAGAGCCGGCACCGAAAAAGGCATCATGACGCTGGTCGATGATGCACGGCAACAGCAGATACTCGATGCGCTGGCTGAACACGACATCAATTATTGCTCCGGCGGTTCAGCCGCCAATACCATTGTGGGCATTGCCGATATGGGCGGTAGTGCGGCCTATGCCTGCAAAACCGCGCCGGATGCTTTCGGGAAACAATACCTAGAAGAAATGAAAGCGCTAGGCATTGCCATTGAAGTACCACCAAGCCCGGGGCAGACCGGGGCCTGCGTGGTGCTGATTACGCCGGATGCACAGCGCACCATGTTGACCAGTCTGGGTATTTCTTCGGCCCTAAGCGCGGATGACATTCAGGAATCAGAAATCGCGCAGGCTGAATATGTGTATGTCGAAGGCTATTTATTTGCCGGCGATTCTACCAAAGCCGCAGCCCTTAAAGCAATCGAACTGGCCAAGGCCAATAACGTCAAGGTGGCGCTAACTATCTCCGACCCGTTCCTGATTGATATCTGCCGCGACCAGTTCCAGAGTCTGATTGAAGGATCAGTGGATCTGCTGTTCTGCAACGAGGAAGAAGCGCGCGCCCTGACCGGCAAGGAAGACCCGATTGACTGCGCCCACGCCATCCACAAACACTGCAAAAACGTCGCTCTGACGCTAGGAAAAAACGGCTCCATCATCATGCATGACGGCGAGGCGCTTCC
>CAYUBK010000089.1:0-3132 GCA_964442955.1 uncultured Zetaproteobacteria bacterium
GGGTACATGCCTATATCGAAATCAGCCCTTTTGATACGGTGAAATTTGAAGTGGATAAAAAGTCCGGCTATTTGCGTGTTGACCGTTCAGTGCGTTCATCATCACAGCATCCAGCTCTGTATGGATTTATCCCGCGTACGCTTTGTGCCGACCGCGTTGGCGCACTGATGGCGGATACCAAACGGGGCGATGGCGATCCGCTGGATATTTGCGTGATCTCTGAGCGCCCGATCTCGCGCATTGAAATCCTCGCCAACGCCCGCGTTGTCGGTGGTTTGCCGATGAATGATCATGATGAAGCGGATGACAAGATTATTGCCGTGATTGAAGATGATCCGCTGTGGTCACAGGTCGAAGAGATTTCGGAATTACCTGCGGCGCTGATTGACCGATTATTGCACTATTTCCTCAGCTACAAGCTGGCGCCGGGGCATCCTCAGAACGTATCCATTGGCGAGCCGTATGGTTTTGAGCACGCCACGAAAGTGATTGAAGCGGCGATGGCTGATTATCTTGACGAGTTCGGAGCCAATCCCGAAAGACGAAAAATTACCGATTGATGCAGAGCCACTTGCAGAAGTCTGGGTGGATAAGCGTGATTGCCGATCACGACTTTTGCAAGAGGCTCTGCAGTAGGAGATTAACGCCCCAGCATCTCCTTTTTTAAATCGTTATCCGCCGGTTTCTTACCCAGCCAGACCGCCAGCAGTGCCTGCTGGAAATCCACACCCTTGATTACACCTTTCTCGTGGCCGTTAAAGCTGACATGGGTGCTGCCATCATCGAGAAGATCGAATACAACCGAATCACCACGGCGGGCGTCGCTGAATAGTGTATTGAAATTACCGAGCCGTGTTTGCAAGTCTTTCATGTGTGTGGCGGACTGGTTTTTTTCAAAGCCTTCTTCCCATCCGTCGGTGAGTTTCTCTTTCTCTACTTCGCCATAAAGAAAGTCCATGGTGATGCGTTTGTTGCCGGTATCGGCGAGTATCGCTTTGGCTTTGGATGCATGCTGTTCCAGATACAAGCCACCCACATAAATATCGAAAAAGAATTTGGTGCGGATACCTGCCCCGTTGAGTAGCAGGGTTTTGCCTTGCAATTGAATAGAGTCTGGCAGTTTGACACCCTCAATTTCAACGGCCTGAACTGCTGCCGGAAGCAGGAAAAACATGGTAAGGAATAATGCGCGAATAGATTTCATGAGAGCCTCCGAGCTTGAATCATCATCCGATTAAAAACCAAATATGCACTGAGTGCAAGTTTACGGATTTTCTCCGGTATCATTTGCGGGTAGCCAGTTGAATGGCGTGGTGGTTTGTTTGAGTTCGCTTTTTCGATCATTCCGCCAGATCAGCCATGCACGCGGCTGCGAAAAGGCATTGCTGCCTGGTAAAGCTATATGTAGTTGGAAGGAAGAATTAACACCGGGAGCACCGCCGCCGAAAGCCAGATCGCCAAAATCGATGGTATCCTTGTGCTGATTGAGCAGCACAGGATAACGGGCAAACCATGCGTAAAAAGCCGTGCCTGGCAATTGAGCTACATTGTTTACCGTATGCATGGCAGGCAGTTGCTGCCAGAAAATATGATTCGGGCCGGAGATTCGCGTGGAGAGCAGGCTGGTGACGAAGGTGCGGTCGAATAACGGACGCAGACCGGGAAAGTCCGGTTTCAGATTGACGGCGGCGCGGGCATAGTAATCCGGATATTCGGCAATTAATTGCCAGTGAAAGGGAGAAAAGGCCAGCGGCAGAGCATGATATGCGATGGCATCGGGGTGCGCCTTTCGGGCCAGTTCAATGGCTTGTTGCTGATTGTTGTAGGCCAGCAGTAAATAAGAAAAGGCCAGTACAAAGCTGATGATGCTTAAATGACGGACATATTGTTTCCAGATGAGTCCTGCCAGCAGAGGAATCAGCAGGCAGGCCGAGAATAGCGGATCAATAATAAAGACCAGGTCAACACTAACGCGCTGATCGGAAACCGGTGCGAAAAGCATGGTGCCATAGGTGGTGATGACATCGAGCGAAATATGTAGCAGCAGCGCCAATCCGATAAGCTTGGGCATGACCGGATTTTGTTTCACCTGTCTGGACGACAGGCTGAAGATCAGCCAGCCCCACAACGGTAGCATCAGCAACGAATGGGTGAGACCCCGGTGGTGTTGCAGATACACCGGATCGGAGATCAGGCGCAGCACGATATCGCTATCCGGTGCCATGGCGAGGATAATGATCAGCCATAGCTGTTTGGCAGGTAATGGGGACTTCGGAAAAGCACGGGCCAGTGCTGCACCGGAAATGGCGTGGGTTAGCGGATCCACGAAGGCATGTTTTGCAGGAGTGTTTGCCAGTTGTCGCCCGGTGTGATCTGGCCGCCGCAGACATTGTGCGTTGCGCCGGTGACAGCTGACAGCGTATTGGTTTCACCCAGCAGTGTTTGTCTGGCCAGCAGAGCAAAACTCACAGCTTCTACCGCTTGCGGTGGCATACCTGCATCTTCGGTAGTGGACACAGACGCGGGAGCCAGTTGCATTTTGAGCAACGTCATCAAATGCTGATTGCGCACTCCACCGCCGCAACATAGCCATCGCGCAGGAGTGGCTTGCAGGAATCGCACGCTGCTGCAAATGCTGTCAGCGGTGAAACGGCATGCTGTCGCCAGACGATCTGAATTAGAGATATCCGGCCAGTTCAGAATCTGATCAACGATATCGTTGCCAAACTGTTCGCGCCCGGTCGATTTTGGTGGTGTCTGTTGTAAGAAGGGGTGTTGCATCAGTTTGTTCAGCAGTTCTAAATCAACTGAGCCGCTGGCGGCCAATTGACCATTTTTGTCAAAGCGCTGTTCGCCGCGGCTGAACGATTGCATCAGGCTATCCATCATCATATTACCGGGACCGGTATCGAAGCCAGCCACGCTGCCATCGGCGCCTAACCATGTGATATTGGCAATGCCGCCGATATTGAGCACGACGGTGTGTCGTTCCGTATCTGAAAATAACTGTTGATGAGCAAATGGCACCAGCGGTGCGCCCTCGCCGCCAGCAGCCATATCACGGCTGCGGAAATTCGAAACGGTAGTGATACCGGTCTGTTCGGCAATAGTAGCGGCACAACCGATTTGCAA
>CAYUBK010000089.1:3232-8085 GCA_964442955.1 uncultured Zetaproteobacteria bacterium
GCTTTATCCAGCCCGCCCATATTATCCACCTCACTCGGGCCATCCATGGCCCTCGGGGCATCGCCCCGTTCTGCAAACGTGTAATTTTTCTGTCCTGAAAAATTATCACCATAACCGGGTGAGGCCAGGCGGAGTATCGCCTGGCGTAATTTGGCCGGCATGGGGTATTCCGAAAAGTGCAGCAGTTCCGGCTGCTCAGAACAGCGAACAATGGCCACATCAATGCCATCGGCAGATGTGCCGGACATGATGCCGATAAATAGTGGGGAGGAGGGTATCGTCATGTATGCAACCGCCTATGTTGTAGCCGGCTTTAGCGGCTGAATGATTTCATATGCCTGATTAATGATGGTGCGGAATGCCGGTCTGGAAGACTCATGGTTGCGGATTCCGGATGTACTCTGCTTCATATCTTCGATGGTCAGGCCGGAGAGTAAAATGCCGGGGCTTTCGATTTCAATATTCGGAACCAGCCGGGGCGAGATGGAATCAGCAATCAGGTTACACAGGCGTTCTTCTTCATCCAGCGGACTGGCAACCCCGACAGGCCGCTTTTCATCATTCACACCAATAATCAACCGCCCACCGGCACTGTTGGAAAACGCGATAAGTGATTTGAGTCTCGGCTTGGGCGACGATGCATCCCGCTTGAACTCCAGCGTCTTGCCTTCATCTTGCGTCATCAATTCAGTGATGGAATTGCTCATTTTATATTCCCTCTTGAGGATAACAATGTAGTAATCATCATCATCAGTTCGGACTTTGACAAGCCCGGCTTCCTTCAATGGAATAGTGAATGGTGAAATATTCTCAATTCAAAAGTATTGCTCGGGTTCAGCTTCGTGGACAGCCCATTGAATCGACTTGGCTGTATGCTTCCCTATCCCTTTTACCATTGCCAATTCCTTTGCGCTGGCTGTCAGTACCGCTTCAATACTGCCGAATCGTTCCAATAACGTAAGCGCACGTTCCGGCCCGATGCCGGGCAGTTCTTGCAGGATGTGTAACTGGGTTTTGCGTTTGCCGCTGGCGATGATTGGTTTTGGCGAGCGGTATATAACATCAACCGGGCGGTTTCTTGCAGGTTGCGGGAACGCAGCAGGGGGATGCCAAGAAATACGGTCAGCGTAACCAGCGCGCCCTGGATCGCTTCCCGGCCATGCCATTTGAAACCAGATCGTTGCCGGTTCCTTCCAGTATGATGATGCCGCGTTTGTCTTGCCGGGCGAGCTTGCAGCCCTGTTTGAATAAACAACCATCTTTTACTGAGGTAGTAAGATCAAGCAGCGTTTTGCGTTCAAACAACAGTTTGTCGTCAACTTCGTAGTCGCCGCATGTCAGGCGCTTTACGGTGACGGAAACCGAATCGAGGGCTTCAAATATTTCCACCATCCCGCATCGTGTCTCACGATCATCGACAACGATGCGGGTATGCATGGGGGTGCACTATGCTGCGTTCAAAATGCCTGCGGCGCGGATGGCTCTGCTGCGGGGGCTGTATCGGCTGGAGGTGCATTTGGCGTTGCCTGGGTATCCGACGGGGTTTCGGCAGGAATGCCCGCTGTCGGAGCTGCTGCAGACGTTGTTACCGATGGTTCTACAGCACTATTGTCGGCGGGATTGGCAGCCGGTTCTGCCGGGGCTGCTGGCTCTGGGGTAGCCTCAGATGCTGGCTGTTCAGTTTCAGCCGGTGCGGTTGCTTCTGGCGTTGTTTCCGGTTCAGCGGCGGGCTCAACGGCTGGTTCTGTAGCCGGTTCAATGGTGGCAGGAGCGGTTGGTTCTGTTGCTGACGGGTTGGTCAGCTGGTCGCTGATCGAGGTTAGTGTTTTGAGCATATTTTCCACTTCGTGAATGGCAGCCTTGGTGCCCTCGCCAGCCAGATCGCCAATATCCTGAACGTTCTGAAGCGCTTTTTTCAACTTGGTCTGGATTAGATTCTCGCGATTGCTTTTCACATCCTCATCGAGTGTGGTAATGCGATCATTGATGCCGGAGATTTGGCTGTCCAGATTACCGAGATGCGTTTCAATTGCAGTATTGTCATGCCCTTTAGATGCAGCGAATGTGGCATAGCCCGCCAGAATCAGGGCAATGATTGCAATAATGAGGGATGTGTGTGGTTTGCAGCAGCTACCGCATTGACTACATGATTTCGCATCGGCTTGGTTACCGGATTGTTCGGCGGGTTGCTCTTTGGACGGCTCCGAAGCAGGGGTATCATTAACGTCTTTATTGGTGTTTTCGGACATGCTTATCTCCCGGGTGGCGATTTCATTGACAGGCCTTATCCTGTTCATATTGATGAGGCCGCGCAACATGCGATTGGACTGCTCAGGATTTTCTTCCAATGCTCTACGTTGTTGCGGTAGCGATACTGGAGACTTGCTGCCATGATTCGCGCATCGATTGAGATCGGGGTGAATGATGAATATTCAGGAACAGATGGAATTGCTGAGCCGTGGTGCGCTGGAGATTTTGCCGGCTGGGTCTCTTGAAACAAAACTAAAACTGGCTGCCAAAGAGGGCAGGCCATTGCGCGTGAAAGCGGGCTTTGATCCTACTGCACCCGATTTGCATTTAGGCCATACCGTGTTGCTGGAGAAATTGCGCCAGTTTCAGCATTGCGGTCATCAGGTGGTATTCCTGATTGGCGATTTTACCGGCACGATAGGCGATCCGACCGGCAAGAATGAAACACGGCCACCTCTGACCCATGACGAAGTGTTGCTCAATGCCGAAACCTATAAAGAACAGGTGTTCAAAATTCTCGATCCGGCTCAGACCGAGGTGCGTTTTAATTCCGAATGGTTGGGTCAGTTGACGGCTGCCGATTTGATTCGCATTGCCGGCAAGGCCACCGTGGCCCGTATGCTGGAACGCGATGATTTCGAAAAACGCTATAAGGGTGGACAATCGATTTCCATCCACGAATTCCTTTATCCGCTGGTGCAAGGCTATGACTCAGTGGCGCTCGATGCTGATGTGGAACTGGGTGGTAATGATCAGAAATTCAATCTTCTGATGGGGCGCCAGTTGCAGGATGCTTATGGTAAATCACAACAGGTGATTCTCACCATGCCGTTGCTGGAGGGTTTGGACGGCGTTAACAAGATGTCCAAATCGCTGAATAATTATGTCGGCGTGGCCGAACCGGCCAAAGAACAATTCGGCAAGCTGATGAGCGTGTCCGATGATCTGATGTATAAATATTATGAACTACTCACCGATGTGAATCTGGATGAAGTCAAAGCAAAACATCCGATGGAGGCCAAAAAACAACTGGCCGCTACCATTGTGGATCGTTTCCATGGCGAAGGGGCAGGGCAGGCTGCGCGCGAGGGTTTTGAGGCGCAGTTCGCCAAAAAGGAAATACCGGATGATGTGCCGGAAGCAAGCATGGCGGCGGAAGAAGGTGCATTGTGGATTATTAAAGCGCTTTCGCAATCCGGTTTGACCGCCTCCAATGGCGAGGCCATCCGCATGGTCAAACAGAATGCACTGTCTATCGATGGCGAAAAAATAACCAATAAAGATTACCAGCTTCAGCCCGGCGGCCCCTACCTGATCAAACTCGGCAAACGCAAATTTCTCAACCTGACTGTGACGGAGTAAACACTCTTCAAGCATGGCAGGTTCGAGCCAGTCATGAAATCTGAGATGCGCGATCAACATACTCCGTTATCGAGCATTGATTGCATTCACTTGCAGGGGCGTGTTTTTTTCGTCAAGCGCGATGATCTGATTGATCCATTATTGAGCGGCAATAAATATCGCAAGTTGTATCGCCTGACACAGGCCGAATGCGGGGAATATCAGCGCATTATTTCTTACGGTGGCATACAATCCAATGCCATGCTGTCGATTGCTGCCCTGTGCCATCAAAAGGGTTGGCAATTTCACTATACCTCCAAGCCCGTGCCGGATCGTATCAAACACGCCCCGACCGGCAATCTGAAAATGGCGTTGGAGCTTGGCATGCAGTTGCATGAAGTGGCGCATGATGCTTATGAAGCGGCTATCCTTGCGCTGCAATCTCAGTCCGATGAATCGTCTTTGGTGGTGCCGCAGGGTGGCGCAGACCCGGTGGCGCAACAGGGTATCAATATACTGGCGCAGGAGATCAGCCAATGGCAGCAGGCAAGCGGGATCGAAAGGCTTTATGTCGTCACGCCATCAGGCACTGGTACAACAGCCTTTTATCTGGCGATAGCGCTTCCGGATGCAGAGGTGCTGACGACGCCCGCAGTTGGCGACAAGGACTACCTGCTAACGCAAATGCGACGCCTTGGCACTGTGCCGGCCAATCTGAATCTGTTGCAAAGCGGCAAAAAATACCATTTTGCCAAACCGTATCCGGAACTGCTTGCCACCTATCAGAAATTAATCAGCGCCGGTATCGAATTCGATCTGATATATGGCGCGCTGATGTGGCACACCTTGCTTCAACACATTGATCGCTTTGAAGGAACCATCCTCTACGTCCATAGCGGCGGCCTGACCGGCAACGAAACCATGCTTGCACGTTATCGCCATAAAGGAATTAGCATCAATAGCTGATGGTTTAGCGGCGTTATTTGTTAGCGCCTCTATCAACCAACTGTCCATCAACAAATTTATGCAGCACACTGGATCCCAGTGTTTGATAGGGCATCCCTTCCCTTAAGGCTCGTGTCTGTAAAGAGCGAAGATCACGGGAGGACAGACGAATATTGATATGGGCATCCTTTTTGAAGTCCGCCTCGGCGACAATCTTGTGCTGCCTGATTTCCTCCACTGCATTTTCTGATCGCTTAAGCGTACCTTTTTCAAAGGCTTCGAGGATTTCTTCCTCTTCTGCATCAAACTTGTTCATC
>CAYUBK010000090.1:0-8046 GCA_964442955.1 uncultured Zetaproteobacteria bacterium
CAGACTCTCTGTTTTTCCATCCATGGTTTTGTGCAGATAGATGCCTAGGTAATTTCCGGTAAATGGCCGCGAATTGGTAACGTTTGATTCGGGTTTTGGGTGATAGTTTAGTGATTCCAGACTCAGTCCGCGTCCCTTGCTGGATATAAATCGCTGCATTTTAAGATCGTCCAGAATGTCAGCGATGCTGTCAATCCGGGAGGCAATATACAGCACCCTTTTGCTTCCAGCCTGCCTGTCAGATTCGGCAACGCTAAAATCCGCTGGTGAACGTTTCAAGTCGGCAGCCATCGAGCGCAGCCGTACGGATGTTACAGGGTGAGTCGCCGAGGTTTTTAGAAATTTACGCCATGCTTTATCGGAGCTGAAGTCACCGCGCGTAGGTGAGTAATGTGCAAAGGCCATGAACATTTCTACCATACCACCCGGTGCTACACCAATTCTACGCATGATTTCATTGGCAAAATGATCCGCCTGCAATTCATTGGCCTGTGCCTGGTTTGCGGAGACATTCGGGCCGTAACCGGGGTGCTGGTAGAGGATGTGTGCCAGCTCATGCGCCAAGGTAAATACTATGGCCGACTTGAGGATTTTTTGGGATACATCATCCATTTTTTTGTCCGATTTCCATGCATTTTCAGGAATGCCTAATGCTTTCAATGGCGGTGGAAAACCACCCAGAGGAGGCTTCTGGTATTTCAGTATGGAGAGGTAACTGGTGATATTCTCCAAATTAAGGTTGTTGGACCATGCATACCCCCATGCCTGTGAAAGATCATCGAAAAATCGGATCGACTGAACTGGCATGACGATTCGTTTGCCGTTAGCAAAGAAGTTCAACGGTTCTTCGGCCGATTTTCCGGGCCCACGTAGCGGAAGCTCCACCCTGACCGAACCAAGTCTCTGCTTTTCATCCGGCGTGAGTGAGCCCAGCACGAGGTTGTTGAAATTCCATTCAAGGTTCGGCTTATATCGTCCCTGCCAGTAGCGGAGCGTCTGATCGGAATAGAGGTGGGAAAGATCAGAAGCCGTTGCTGAGACGGGGTAAAACAGTGCCAGCATCAGTAGTAAGAAGCGCATTATTGCATCTCCGCCGTATTTCCGATGAGTAGTTCCGCCGCGATACGAATTTGTTCCGGAGGCGGCATCTTCTGGCCGTGATCAATCCATTGCACAAAAGCATCTTTGGTTCCCCAATGCTCCGAATCCCATACGGATAAAAGCATCGACCTGCGGATGTGGGGCAGGGAAATAAGCAGCCGGGTTGCATCGGCGGCATTCATCCGGAAGTTATTTCCTCCCACAGCCGCAGTCAGTGCGGGCGTGACTGAGGTGAGTGCATCCATATCTCGCAAAACAGCGGCACGTTGCTGATCGAGTACAGGCACATCAGCATTGTCCGTTGCATAGGAGATTGAGGCCGGCGCTCCCGAAAGTGATTCACTGACTATCGCAGGCTTTGGGGCTGTAAAATTTAATTGCGTGACAGTGGATGTCCCAACGATCAATGCGCCGAACAGAGCAAAAAAGACGCCTGGGCCAACCCGGCTCAGATGGATTGATATCCCTCCAGGTAGCTCAACCTTCCCTTCGCTGTTGTTTTTGAATTCCTGTATCGACCAGAATAGTCGATAACCCAGATAGATACAGAGTGCGCCGACTGCAACGATCAACAACCGCTCTGCTGCACGCCATGGGATAATATCATTGGCATTCAGGATATCCATATCTTCCCTCCTTGTTCTGTTCAGTCGCGAAGCTCGGATATTCTAAACACTGCCGGATAATGAACTCGCAGGTAAAACGGAGAATGTTTGCTCCTTCTGCGCCGGTGATTACTGGGCAGAAAATCATACCGAACGGGTGCGACCGTACCCGGTGGGCTCTGAGATTTTAACCTGAATACTGCCTTCTTCAGATGGTAAAGATGTTCATGGACAGGCCTTGATGTTAATCAATCTCATTTCCCGATTTCTTATAGTAGTGAACTTTGCATCCACGATGCACCCCAAATGCTGCATTATTTATAGCAGGGTGTATGTCCCATAAATATGGGACAAAAGGTAATTTGCTTGGTGATATTACCTTTCTCTTTGATGTGGCTTTATAACCATTGCAATGGCTCTTCCTGCATGGCGGCGGCCTGTTCCTTGAGGGTGAGAATATGGTCTTCCCAGTATTGCTGGGTGTTAAACCAAGGGAATGCGCGCTTGAAAGCCGGGTCATCCCAGCGCTCGGCCAGCCAGGCGGCATGATGCATCATGCGCAGGGTACGTAAGGGTTCGATCAGGGATAATTCACGACAATCGAAATCGTAGAACTGGCTGTAGGCGGTGAGCAGCGTATCCAGCGTCGCCGACTGATTGCCACGGTCACCCGAAAGAAACATCCATAAATCCTGCACTGCCGGCCCCATGCGGGCATCGTCGAAATCCAGAATATACGGCGCATTGTGTTTCCACAGAATATTGCCCTGATGACCATCGCCGTGCAGGCGAATCTGTTGCGGGTCGATGGCGCTGAAGCGTGCTTCAACCGTATCGAGTAAATCTTCGGCCAGGGTTTCGTAGGCTTTTTCGAGTTCGACCGGGATAAAACCGTTTTCCATCAGAAATTCATAAGCATCATCGCCAAAGGTATGCACATTCAGTTCAGGCCGATGCTCAAAATCCGCAGTTTCGCCCAATGCATGAATGCGTCCGATAAAACGCCCGAGTTGCTCCAGATGCGCCTTGCTCTCCAGATCGGGTGCGCGCCCGGCTTTTAATGGGTACAGACTGAAGCGATGCGAATTAAAATGAAACAGACTGTTGTCATCGATCAACAACGGCGGCACGACAGGAATATCCAGTGCCTCGAGCTCCAGAGTGAAGTGATGTTCTTCCACAATAGCGGCATCGCTCCAGCGCCCGGGCCGATAAAATTTGGCGACGATGGATGAATCATCATCAAGGCCAATCTGATAAACACGGTTCTCGTAGGAATTCAGTCCCAGTTGGTGACCATTGCAGTCAAAGCCCATACTTTCAACGGCTTGCAAGACCTGTTCGGGGCCAAGGTCGTAAAATGAGGCAGTTTGTTTCGATGCATGCATGCCGACAGCGTAGCGTATAACATGAAACAAACAACGCACATCAACGTTGTCCGGTTGGCCTGTTGACCGTTTGTTGATAGTAACCTGTTTGTGTGGCGCGCATCACAGCATGGTGATGCATGTTTTTACACTATTCGCCCCATGCATAGACCTCGTTTTCATCTATCCCTGACCTCGCGTGTATTATTCACCATCTCCATCTGGATGCTGGCCATGCTTATGGCGGCATGTTCGACGAATATTCAATACTCAGCGCAGTTTGAGCAATCCCGAAAGGAAGCTGCACAGCAGTCACAACAAACTGCTGCCTCAGGTTTCAGCCACAAAAAACAGCAATTCTTTGCCACCATGAAGCCAGTTGTGGCCTCTGAAAACAAACGGATACTGGAATTGCGCGAACGCATTATACACCTCAAGGCGGCAACTCACCTGAACCAGCAGCAACAAGCGTGGCTAAAGCATGTCGCGGATGATTATAGCGTCAAGATGGGCGCACAGCCAAGTTACGAAGCGTGGCAAGCATTACTGGCCCGCGTGGATATCATTCCGCTTGAAATGGCGCTGGTACAGGCTGCTAATGAGTCGGCCTGGGGTCAATCGCGCTTTGCTCTACAGGGCAATAACTATTTTGGTCAATGGTGCTATAAAAAAGGCTGTGGCATCGTACCAAAGCAACGTGCTGCCGGAGCCACACATGAAGTACGCCGCTTTGCTAATGCGCGCCAGTCAGTGCGTGCCTATCTGCGCAATATCAATACATCGTCAGCCTACGCCGAGTTTCGCAGTATCCGCCATAGCCTGCGCGTGCAGAGTAAACCGCTGGATGCCCAAGTGTTAGTTGTTGGCCTGAAATCCTATTCCGAACGCGGCATGGCTTATGTGCGAATCATTCAATCCATGATTCGCAGTAATCGTACCCTGATCAGACAAAGCTAAAGGGTATTTCTAACCGCAAAGGGCGCAGAAGCTTATCCGGTTTTGCACTCCAGAATGCTGAATGAATAGGGATATGCATTTTTCTCATCCGGCTGATGTGATTCGTGAAATTCTTCTGCCCACGCGCTCCGATCAAATGCAGGGAACCATGCATCGCCCTCGAATTCAGCATCAATTTCGGTGATATATAAGCGCTCGGCCTGATCAAACAGCAGCGCATAAATTTCAGCGCCGCCCATGACCATGATTTCATCCGCCTCCGGTACCGACGATTTGGCTTCACCCAGCGAATGCACCACCGTGCATCCTTCAATCTGCAAGTTTGTCTGCCGGGTCAGAATCAGATTAACACGCCCCGGCAGCGGGCGACCAATCGATTCATAGGTTTTCCGCCCCATCAGAATCGGTTTACCCATGGTGCTCTTTTTGAACCAGGCCATATCGGCAGGCAGTTTCCACGGCAGCGCATTGTCGCGGCCAATCAGCCGGTTTCTGTCCTGTCCCCAGATAAATGAAATGATCGTTTTATCGCTCATATCGATCGCAGCCTAAATCGCAATCGGGGCGCGAATGCCGGGGTGGCATTGGTAATCAAGCAGCTCGAAGTCCTCATATGTGAAATCGAAGATGTTTTTCACATCCGGGTTGATGTTCATGGTCGGTAACGGGAATGGCTGGCGTGCCAACTGCGTTTCAACCTGTTCGGCGTGGTTGGAATACAGATGAGCATCCCCGAAGGTGTGAATAAAATCGCCCGGTTCGAGATCACAAACCTGGGCAATCATCATGGTCAGCAAGGCGTAGGAGGCGATATTGAACGGTACGCCAAGCAGAATATCGGCGCTGCGCTGGTAGAGTTGGCAGGAGAGTTTGCCGTCAGCGACATAAAACTGGAAAAAGGCATGGCACGGTGCCAGTGCCATTTTACCGTTGGCAACATTGGCCTGCGGGCTGATAGACTCATCCGGAAGATCGGCCACGTTCCAGGCCGATACAATCAAACGGCGAGAATTGGGCTTGCATTTGATTTGTTCTACCACATCGGCAATCTGATCGACCAGCTTACCGTCCGGCGTAGGCCAGTTGCGCCACTGAAACCCATAAACAGGCCCCAGCGAACCATCTTCGGTGGCCCATTCATTCCAGATTTTGACGCCGTTTTCAGTTAGGTGACGGGTATTGGTATCGCCCTGTAAAAACCAGAGCAACTCATGGATAATCGATTTCAGGTGCACTTTCTTGGTTGTAACCAGCGGAAAACCCTGGGCCAGATCAAATCGCATCTGGTGGCCGAACACCGATTTGGTGCCGGTACCAGTGCGATCTCCCTTTGATGTGCCGTGGTCGCGCACATGGCGCATCAAATCCAGATAAACTTTCATGTTCCCTCTCGCCTGTTGAAATTAACTCGGATATGATGCCGTCTGTCGTTTGAGACGGCAATCCGGGAATGTGAGGTCACCATGATTGTTCGATTATTTGGCGTAATAATAATGCTTGGTTTGATGGCATCCACCGCCGCTGCGGCGCCTAAATCGGCGACGGATAAAGTTGTGGATACGTTTATGGAGTTGGATGCAAATCATTCCGACAGCGTCTCATATGCCGAGTACAAGGCCATGGTGGACCAGCGCGCCCGGTTGCGCTTCATCGCAATGGATACCAATCGTGATAACGAAGTGAGCGAAGATGAATATCGCGAATTCTGGCGCAAAACCAAAGCAAAGTGGTACCGCCTGAAACGCTGAGTGCCGCCGCCCCTAGTTTTTTGCAACCCGCAAATGGATGACAAACTGACGCTTCCCGACACTGGAAAATCGCGATAACAATGCAGCACCAAGCTTTTCAGCCTCCCTGTTCGAGGCAGCAATGGTGACAGACTCATCAACCGGAATGACCAACTCCGTAGCTGCGCCGGCAATCTCAATGATCGGTTGAGCCTGTAGTCTTGGCTGGGCATTCAAACGCATATTGGCCGTATTCGATGGCGGGGTAGCCGGGCTGGTCGTATTGCCAAGGTCAATCAGGATTTCATGCTGACCCTGAACCTGCGCCACAGCGCGCTTCATCCACGGCACGATGCGTACCCGTACCTGATCCGTCCCAGCGGGCCTAATCATGATATGAAAGCCGGAGGTGATTGGAATCATCTCCACGCTATTCACCTGAATCACACCATAGCCTGCCAGCCACAGACGCGTTTCACGGCTGAACGAGCGCAACACGCCCGTTTCCATGCTGGCTGGCTGATTGCCGGAAATACGTAACTGGAAGGATTGCCTGTGTCGGCTTCCGGATTGCCGGTAGTCCGTTTGTAGTCGCATCCAGCCGCCTGATAATGGTCCCGCCATAACCTGAGCGGATACCGATGCTGCACTGCGCTGTTCTGATCTGACATCCTCAAGGTTGAGGAATGCAGTATACTGGCCGGCAGGATGATCCAGACGTTTGAGCAATGCTTTGGCTCTGGCGATATGGACCTGATCATCGTCAATGATCAGCATTTGGCGTGACGGAATGGTGGCAACTTTTCCGTCATCCGATAATTGGCTCCTGACCGTATCGGCGGCTTCATTGAGTGGCAGGAAATAGACCTCTACCATGTCGGTTGCAGCCAGGGCATTCAGACTCAATCCGCCGCAGAGCAGGCTGGCAAATAGGCCGTTAGCAAGTCGCCGGATCATTCGACAAACGCCGGCATTGGCTCATTCAGGCTGGCAGGATCTTCGTGGATGATCACTTCTGCATCGGGAAATTCCGCCCGGATTCGATCTTCAACATCATCGGCAATCGCATGAGCCTGAATCAGGGTGAGCTGATCATCCATCTCCAGATGCAGTTGGATAAACATAGTCGTACCGGATTTACGGGTGCGCAGATCATGCATGCCGCGTGTTTGCGGGTGATCGCGGGCGATAGCTTTAATTCTTGCTCGATCTTCAACTGGCACTTCGCGATCCATCAGCAAATCCAGCGATTCGCGGGCAATTTCCCAAGCGCTAAATAAAATATAAGCGGCAATGCCCAGTGCAAAAACAGGATCAAACCCGGGCCAGCCATAATAGGCCAGCAGCAGTGCTACAATGACGCTGCCGTTGACCAGCAGGTCGGTTTTGTAGTGCAGGTGGTCGGCCTTGATGGCGGTGGATGCTGTTTTGCTGATCACATGCCGCTGGAATATTAACAGCCCGATAGTCGCCACAATAGATATCACCATCACGGTAATACCTGCGCCCAGGGCGGCGATTGGCTTCGGATGCCAGAGATGGGAAATGGACTCAAGCACCAGAAACAGGGCGGAGCCGGTAATAAACGTTGCCTGACCGAGGCCAGCCAGTGCTTCGGCCTTACCATGGCCAAAGCGGTGCTGTTTATCCGCCGGCGTCAGTGCATGACGCACGGCCAGCAGATTGACCAGCGAGGCCAGTGCATCCAGACAGGAATCGATCAGGGTAGCCATCAGGCTGACCGAGTCAGTCATGATCCATGCCACAGCCTTGGTCAGAATCAGTACGATGGCTACGCTCATTGAAGCATAGGTTGCCAATCGCATCAGTTTTGCATTGTCGCTACTCATGGTGCAATTGTGACCAAAACTACGTTTGAATAAAGCTAAAAAACGTGAGGGGTTAGGGGTGAGGTGTCAGATGGGATGGCGCGGCTTGTGCCATAGCCATTTCCGCACCATGATAAGGCCATGCGGCAACTTCATTCACCCCATCAGAATGCGCGCCCGGATGGCGTGGAAATCGACTTGATCGTATTGCACGCGATCAGCCTGCCGTCGGGGCAATTCGAGCCTAAACACATTGATGATTTGTTCATGGGGCGGCTCGATTGCGCTGTGCATCCGGATTTCACACCGTTGAAAGATTTGCAGGTTTCGGCCCATTTTGTGGTTGATCGTAATGGAGAAATCACGCAGTTCGTCGCTTGCAGCGAGCGGGCCTGGCATGCCGGTATTTCCGAGTGGGAAGGCCGGAGCGGCTGTAACGACTTTGCTATCGGTATTGAAA
>CAYUBK010000091.1:0-7996 GCA_964442955.1 uncultured Zetaproteobacteria bacterium
GCTCCCGTTCAGTACACATCGGCCCAGACTTATAAGCCACAACGCCAGTGCAACGGATTCGAGTGCTCCAACTGGGAGCTAAACTCGGTGTCATACATTACTACTATCGCGGTCGAAACTCAATACTTAAGATTACGACCACCATTTTCCTTCACTACCAATAACCGAGCAATTATGATGCCAAAACCGGCATAGCTAACCGTCTGAGCTCCCGAACACGCATTGTTTGTTTCATTCAAACCCCATGAATATCTTTTCATGAACAGTTCATCGCCCCCTCATTAGCGGCTTCTATTATTCGCCTTGTCCGGAGTGGTCTCCCTCCCCTCCCTCCTGATTCACTCCGGGCACAGTTTCATCCTCCTCTTGAGGAAGTGCAACAAGGCTCCGGATTCCCTCCCGGAGCCTTTTTTTGTTTTGGTGTTTTACAACATATTGGGCAGGCTTGTGCTAAAGCAGTCGAATAACATCCGTCTCAATGGCAATAAGCTTCTTTTTATACAGTGCGCCGACCGCCTTTTTGTACATTTTCTTACTGATACCGAAATACTCAAAAATATCATCCGGCAAACTTTTGTCGCCGACCGCAATGACACCGCCATTTTTTCTCAATGTACTCAGAATGACTTGCGCAACATCGTCGGTCTTTTCGCCGGCTTTCAAATGCAGGCAGATATCAATGCGCCCGTCTTCACGAATATTCCTGATAAAGCCATCCAGATGCTGTCCACGCCTGAGCGGGCGGGCGGCCTCGCTATGATGTAATAAACCCCAGTGGGAATTTTCTACAATGACCTGATAGCCCAGTTCGCTTTTATTCGCTACCAACAGAGAAACAGCTTCTCCGGCCTGAAATTCATTATCAGATTCACGATAGAGGAAATCATCCAGCCGGGACGAGGCCACGATCCGGTCGCTATCTTCATCCAGATAAATACGCACCACATAGGATTTCCCCGCTTCCATGCGCGGCTTCTGCTCAGGGAATGGCACCAGCAAATCTTTCGGCAAGCCCCAGTTAAGAAATGCGCCAAGCGCAGTAACGTCAACCACCTTCAACAAAGCAAACTCGCCGACCATCGCATACGGTTTTTCGGTCGTTGCAATCAGCCGATCTTCTGAATCGCGATAAATAAACACATCCAGTTCATCGCCAACACGACACGGGCTCGGCACATAACGCTTTGGCAGCAGAATCTCGCCTGCTTTGCCGCCATCCAGATAAACGCCGAACTCCACTTGCTTCACCACGCATAACTTATTCAATCGTCCAGTTTCAATCATTTGCGAATCATAGAGGTTCACCAGCGTACTCGCCAATAAATCAACTGTTCAATAAATCACCTTGGCGTCATTCGCAGCAAGCCGTACGCTTGCGAACATGGTCGGAATTCTATTCGCAGCGCTATGCTGGGCGGTCTGGCACCTCTCACCGCACAATATTTCAATGTTGGCTTTTGAACAAGAAGCCATCATGCAAGGTGAATGGTGGCGTTTATGGACAGCGCACTTTACCCATTTCAAACATTCTCAACTGGTCATCAATAGTGCTGTCATAGCCGTCATGGGGATCATCGCAGGGCGATTTGCAAAAACATGGCAAATTGCGCTGGTCTTTCTGATTGCCATGCCAATCATGACCGGACTATTACTCGTCACCACACCGCACCTGCTGTTTTATCGTGGTGCAACCGGCATCGCAGCCATGATGTGGATGTTGGCGACATGGTTTTTGATTGGTGAAAGCAGGCGATTCTCGCTTGGTTTCTGGCTGGGCTTATTTTTCCTGCTGTTGTTTGCGGCCAAGGCAGGGCTGGAAGGCTTGATGCTACTATCTCCATCGTATCGTCACTTCACCGGATTGGGTATCGCCTGGCTGGTACAATTTTATGGCATGCTGGCAGGGCTGGCATTCTTTAACGGCTTGCACCAGCTTCACCTCACCAAAACAGGAGATAACCCGCAATATCGCGGCCCGTATGCAAACAAACCGAACCGACCCAATCAGCGTCGGCGGAATTGAATATATGTCAAACATTGCTATTGCTCTGGTGCACCACCCTGTTCTGAATCGACTTGGCGATAGCAGTACCACTGCCATCACTTCCATTGATGTGCACGATTTCGCCCGCAGTTGTGCCTTTTATGATGTCGCGCCGGTTTATATGGTGCACCCCGCTGCCGGCATGCACGCACTGATTCACGATATGACCGATTACTATCTGAACGGCGCCGGCGGGGAGAGAAATCCATCCCGGAAAAAGGTTTTGCGGGCCGTTCGCTGTGTCAATTCCATTCAAGATATCCTCAAAGAACAGGATTATCAGCTATGGTACACTTCAGCCACACCGCCGGATGGTGCCTGCATTGAACCCTCCAAACTACTGGAACTAAAGGGAAAGCATCTGATTGTGCTCGGCACCGGATGGGGGCTGGATGTCAAAAACATGCCAGAAGAAAATGGATGGTTGTCACCCATCGAAGGTGTCGGTAAAGTGCGCCACCTTTCTGTCAGGGCTGCTTTGGCAATTTATCTGGATCGTCTGAGAAAAGTTTAAGAAAAAACCTGAACAGAAGCTAAGTTTCGGAGGCAAAAAACAATGCGTGCACTGGATGATATAACCAAGGATCAGCTACGTGACGATATCCCGTCATTTCGTGAGGGCGATACTGTCCGCGTAAATGTTCGTATTATCGATTTTAAAGATACCAAAAATGGCGTGGTCAAAAGCGAGCGCCTGCAGGCTTATGAAGGCATCGTCATCGCTCGTCATAATAAGGGTATCTCAAGCAGCTTCACCGTTCGCAAGATTTCCAGCAATATTGGTGTTGAACGTATTTTTCCGCTGCATTCCCCCATGCTGGAGAGCATCAAGGTGATACGTCATGGCCGCGTTCGTCGCGCCAAGCTGTACTACCTGCGCGAACTGCGCGGTAAGGCGGCACGTATTCGCGAGCGTCGTTTCTAAAAATCGATTTCACTGCTCAAAAATTCCAAGGGAGGCTTCGGCCTCCCTTTTTTATTGGTTTTATGTTAGCGTTCTGTCTGGATGTAAGCGCAACCAACGCACACGGACTGATACGTTATGGGCGATACGGGCAAAAATGCCACAACCAAAACGATTCATACACTGCATGCCTCACGCCGCCGTTTTTTAGGCTGGATTGGAGCAGGCCTGACTGCGCTGGCGATTCCCCGACCACTATGGTCTGTGGAGAATCCCGGCTCGACATACAGCGAAACCATTGCGGTTCTGACCATGCTGTATCATGGCGAGGTGGAATCACAGCTGCGCTACAAAGCCTACGAAAAACAGGCGTTGAAAGAGGGTCATTCCAACATCGCCCACCTGTTTGCCTCCACTGCTGATTCGGAGGCCATTCATGCCAAACGCTTCAACGAAATTTTAACCAAACTTGGTGCACCGCCCGAAACCAGAGCAGCATCACATTTCAAAGCAGGTAGCACCAAAGAGAATCTCAAATACGCCACCGATGTCGAGCTGGCAGAAATTGACACCCACTACCCGGAATACCTGGCTCGCATCCGGAATGAAAAACACCCGAAAGCCATCAAATACATCACATATTCATGGAAGTCCGAGCAGCAGCACCGCGAATTAATTTCAGATATCCGCTCGGGCACAGGTATTTTCTTCGGTATGCTGGCCGAGCGTTTTCGCACCACAAAAGTACGTTATTTCGTTTGTCAGAACTGTGGCTCAACGCTTACTGCCATACCGTCAGAGAAATGCCCTGTGTGCAGTTTTCCGGTCAGCTGGTACAAGGAAATTCCGCTGCCAACACTTTGAGCATGATCATCATTCAGCATCGTTATGAATTCTATGTAACTATTCATACTTGGTTTCCGCCCGCTATTTCATAGGATGCGAGCATGACTATATCATCTTCCGCTTCCCGAATCCTTACCCTGAAAGGCCCTGATGCACTGCCCCGTTTTCGCCGTGATAAACTCAGCGGCGCCATGCACAGGCAAGGCCTGACGCCCGCATCGATTCAGGCTCATTATATTCACATTGCGGAAGTCAGCGAAACATGGTCACAGTCAGGCACAGCGCAACTGGCGCAATTATTAAATCATGATCCCGAACTGTTTGCAGAAATGAATGGTGACAATCATTTCCTCGTTGTTCCCCGCATCGGCACTATCAGCCCGTGGTCATCCAAAGCGACCGATATTGCCGTCCTGTGCGGCCTGAAAGGCTTAATCCGGCTGGAGCGCGGCATCGCATGGCGCATCACGGGGCTTGACCCGAAACATCGCGTCACTGTTGCCGCCTTGGTACATGACCGTATGACAGAGAGTGTACTCACCGATATCGATGCGCTGGCGCAGTTGTTTGATCACCATAAACCTGCACCCTTGGTAAGGGTCGATATTCTTTCCGATGGACGCGAAGCTCTTGTGGCAGCCAACCGGAACATGGGTCTGGCACTGGCCGAAGATGAAATCGATTATCTGCTGGAGAATTTTCTGGCGCTGGGGCGTAATCCGTCAGATGCCGAATTAATGATGTTCGCACAGGCCAATTCCGAGCATTGCCGCCACAAAATTTTCAATGCCGACTGGATCATTGACGGAGAAACACAGCCGCGTTCATTGTTTGCCATGATTCGCAACACCCATAAACTGAACCCGGAAGGCACGCTGGTGGCCTATAGTGATAATTCATCGGTCATTGAGGGAGGCAAAACAGAGCGCTTTTATCCCGATGCCGATGGCCATTATCAGGCGCACGATGATGACACCCATATCCTGATGAAGGTGGAAACGCACAATCACCCCACCGCCATCTCTCCCTTCCCCGGTGCAGCGACCGGTTCCGGCGGTGAAATCCGTGATGAAGGCGCAACCGGCACCGGCTCCAAACCCAAAGCCGGATTATGCGGTTTTTCTGTATCCAATCTGCGTATTCCTGATTTTGAACAGCCGTGGGAAAGCGATTTCGGCAAACCCGAACGCATTGTCTCGGCACTGGATATTATGCTGGATGGCCCGATTGGTGCAGCCGCCTTCAACAACGAATTCGGTCGCCCCAATCTGGCCGGCTATTTCCGCACCTATGAACAGGATATCAGCCCGAATGCAGCACACAGCGAACTGCGCGGCTACCACAAGCCGATCATGATTGCCGGCGGCGTTGGCAATATCGATGCCCGCCATGTGCATAAAAAGGCCGTTCCCGAAGGCAGCCTGATTATTCAGCTCGGCGGCCCGGCTATGTTAATCGGCCTGGGCGGCGGTGCGGCATCGAGCATGGATACCGGCTCTAATGCGGCCTCGCTGGATTTCGATTCGGTGCAGCGCGGCAATCCGGAAATGGAACGCCGCTGTCAGGAAGTATTGGATCGCTGCTGGCAGATGGGCGATAATAATCCGATTCTGTTTATTCACGACATTGGCGCAGGCGGCTTATCCAATGCCGTACCGGAATTGATCGATGATGCAGAACGCGGCGGCTGGGTGAATTTACGCGCCGTACACAATATGGAGCCGGGCATGAGCCCGATGCAAATCTGGTGCAACGAATCGCAGGAACGCTATATGCTGGCCATCGCGCCGGAATCGCGCGCCCTGTTCACCGATATTTGCAAACGCGAACGCTGCTTATTTGCCGTGCTGGGCGAAGCGAGCGAAAAGCGCGATCTGATTGTCAACGATCCTGAATTCGACAATCAGCCGGTCAATTTATCGCTCAATATGCTGCTCGGGAAACCGCCGAAAATGACCCGCAATGTCACCCACGCAGAAGCACAGGGCGTGGCGTTTGATACTGCCTCGATTGATTTGACCGAAGCCATTGAACGGGTATTGCGATTACCCGCCGTGGCCAGCAAGGAATTCCTGATCACCATTGGTGATCGCTCGGTGACCGGCCTGGTAGCGCGCGATCAGATGATTGGGCGCTGGCAAGTGCCAGTCGCCGATGTGGCCGTCACCAGCAGCGATTATAACGGCATCACAGGTGAAGCCATGAGCATGGGCGAGCGCACCCCGATTGCCGTGCTCGATGCGGCGGCTTCCGGTCGTATGGCGGTCGGCGAAGCGCTGAGCAATATTGCCGCTGCCTCGATTGCCAACATTGGCGATGTCAAACTCTCGGCCAACTGGATGGCGGCCTGTGGTCACGCGGGTGAAGATGCGCGATTGTATGATACGGTCAAAGCAGTCGGCATGGAATTATGCCCGGCGCTCGGTATTTCGATTCCGGTCGGCAAGGATTCGTTATCAATGAAATCGGTGTGGCAGCAGTCTTGTGGAGATCGGAATGAAGAGCGGGAAATGATTTCTCCCTTATCCCTGATCGTCTCCGCTTTTGCGCCAGCAACAGATGTCCGCAACACGCTGACACCGGAATTGAAACTGGATCAGGGCGATAGCGAATTGATTCTGATTGATCTGGGCGAAGGTAAAAATCGCCTGGGTGGCTCTGCACTGGCCCAAGTCTATGGCGCGACCGGCGAAACGCCTCCCGATGTCGATAATGCCGCACTGCTCAAATCATTCTTTGAAACCATCCAGCAATTGAACTGCGAAGGAAACCTGCTGGCCTATCATGACCGCTCCGATGGCGGTCTGTTCACCACACTGGCCGAAATGGCCTTCGCCGCCCGCTGCGGCTTGCAAATCAATCTGGCCGACACAGATGATATATTAGCCGCCCTGTTCAACGAAGAACTCGGCGCTGTCATTCAAATCCGCGCGCAAGATCGCGGCCATGTGCTGGCGGTATTGGCACAGACAGGTCTGGCGCATGCCGCACATCGTATTGGTCGCCCGACATCAAATCGACAGGTCATGCTAGCCGGCGAAGGTGGTGAACCGTTCTTTACTGCCCACGTACAAACATTGCAGCAACGCTGGGCAGAAACCAGTTTCCGCATGCAATCGCTGCGCGACAATCCCGATTGCGCCCGTGAAGCCTTTGATGTCATTGCCGACCAAAACGATGCAGGACTGTTTGCTGATCTGTCGTTTGATCCGAGCGAAGATATTACTGCGCCATTCATTCACAGCGCACGCCCGACAATGGCCGTGCTGCGTGAACAGGGTGTCAACGGCCAGGTCGAAATGGCTACCGCATTTGACCGCGCCGGATTTGATTGTAGCGATGTCCACATGTCCGATATTATCGAAGGGCGCATCTCTCTGGCTGATTTTCAGGGTTTAGTGGCCTGCGGCGGTTTCTCCTTCGGTGATGTGCTGGGAGCCGGTCGCGGCTGGGCATCTTCGGTGATGTTCAATGCCCGCGCCCGCGATCAGTTCGATGCATTTTTCCACCGCGACGACAGTTTCGCCCTAGGTGTTTGCAACGGCTGCCAGATGATGAGCGCTTTGAAATCGATCATTCCGGGCGCTTCCCACTGGCCAAGCTTCGAGCGCAATCGTTCCGAACAATTTGAAGCGCGCTTATTACAGGTCGAAGTACTGGATTCCCCATCCATCTTTCTGTCCGGCATGACCGGTTCCAAATTGCCACTGGTCGTCGCCCACGGCGAAGGTCGCGCTCAATTCGATTCGCCCGAGCAGCAGGCCAACGCTGTTGCCGCCCTGCGTTATCTCGGCGCGGACGGCGCTTCAGCCGCAACATATCCGCACAATCCGAACGGCTCGCCGGACGGCTTAACCGGTTTCACCACCGCCGATGGCCGCTTCACCATCATGATGCCGCACCCCGAACGTTTATTTCGAACTAGCCAGTATTCATGGCATCCTGACAATTGGGGCGAAGATGGCCCGTGGCTGCGCATGTTCCGCAATGCCCGCAAGTATGCGGGATCATAAAGTTGCATTCAGCCCCGCCAGGGTAGTGCTGGACTCAAGACTTGCACTTTGCATGAACTATGGCGCTGCGATTACGATGGCTCGTGCACCCGATGAAGTATTCGCCCACTTTTGATTAGTCGGAATTCAATATTGTGTCACCGGAATACTCGCACTTGCCGCAGCCGCCTTTCTTAGTGCTTGATTTGG
>CAYUBK010000092.1:0-7957 GCA_964442955.1 uncultured Zetaproteobacteria bacterium
AACGCATTCTTGATGCGATGCGCGCAGAGCCGACAATCTCTATTGTTGCGATGGCGCAACATTTGGGGGTGAGTGGTACAGCGATAGAAAATAATATCCGCTGGCTGAAAGCGCATGGCCTTATCCGCCGTGTTGGGCCTGCCAAAGGCGGGTATTGGGAAGTGCCGGAATGAGTGGTGAGAATTCAACTATCGAGGATTACTCGGTAGTGCGGATGAAATCATTCAAAAAGATTGTCCTCTGTGTCCTCTGTGTCCTCTGTGGTGAGTCGCTTGTTGCTTTTCCTGTCAGTGCATTTGAGTGGACAATGCACGGTGCGGTAAAAAACGAGAGCGCTTATTTTGTCAGCGGTGAGAAACGTTTCGATAAAATCCAGAACCGGCTTGATGTGAAGCCGGAAGCGGTGCTTGGCGGCGGCTGGGAATTCAGAGGGCGTGGGCTGGCCTGGTATGACGCGGCCATGGATGTAAATGCCACCAACACCACCGATCTGACCAAAGGCATCAAACAGCATTATCGCACCCGCATTGAGAGCAAGGAAGCCTATTTACTCTATGGCGCGGATGACTTTGATTTGCGGATTGGCCAGCAGCAGATTGTCTGGGGTAAGACCGATGGCATCCGCATGCTTGATATCATCAACCCGTTCGATCTGCGCGAATTTATTCTTGATGATTTTCTCGATTCGCGCATTGGCCTGTGGTCGGCGCGGCTGAATTATTATGCCGATATCGGCGGTGCTGAACATGAATTCGAGTTCGTCGTCGTGCCTGATGCCAGAGCTGCCAAGTTTGCACCTGCCGGTTCACGATGGGGGTTCGCGTTGCCGGTAGCTCCACCCGGCATAACGCTACGCACACTGGCGCCTGAACAGCCAAACTGGTCGCTGAAGAATACTGAACTGGGCTTGGCCTGGCGTGCCAATCTGGCAGGTTGGGATTTGTCGCTGAACTATTATTATGGCTGGAATGACCGGCCCAATCTGTTCAAGCAACTGGTCGGCACGACGATGACCATGCAATTGCAACACTTGCGTATGCATACGGCGGGCGGTTCATTCTCCAACGCCTTCGGTGCGTTTGTGGTGCGCGGCGAAGTGGCGGTCAATTTCGGCGAGGGCATGAATACCACCGCCTTGGTCTGGAACCAGTCTGTGGTGCGACGCACCACGTTGAATGGAGCGATTGCGGTGGATTATACCCAATCGAACTGGACGATCGGCGTGCAATTATTCGGGCGTCAGATTCTCAATGAGCCGGTAGTGGATACACGGCTTGGAACTACGCCCAATTTTGCCAGCCTGCGCATTGCCACGGATTACATGAACGAAAAACTAAAGCCGGAGATATTACTGCTGGCCGACCTTGATGACGGGGGATTATTGGCGCGCCCCAAGGTGAGTTACGAGTTCAGTGACAACCTGATCGGGGCGCTGGGGGCGGATATTATCAGCGGTAGCGGCGGCTTTTTCGGACAATTTGCAGCCAATGACCGTATCTACTCCGAACTTGAATGGAGCTTTTAATGTGCGGTAACCACTATTCTGTGTCAGAGTTGCGCGCATGAAAAAAATCATCTTATCACTTGTTCTCATGTTTGCTTTAAGTGGCTGCCTTGCCACGGCCGTCAGCACGGCCGTGGATGTCGGCGTTGAAGTGATCAAAGTGCCGTTCAAGGTCGGTGGCGCTATTTATGATGGCGTGACGGGTGATGATGAAGAAGATAAAAATAAAGACGAGGAAGACAAAAAAGACTAATTCTTTTTGTCCATCCAACAGTTCTCCAATGGTTGCTCATGCTTTCTTCATGTACACAAAGGCATGCTTCGCGATCACTACACCGCAGGTATAAATCATGACAAATAAACAGACAACAACAAACGAACAGCCAGCAAGCGAAACCCAACCCACATTCGCTGACCTGGACTTGCTACCCGAACTGCTCAGAGCAGTGCAGGACGCCGGCTATGAAGCTCCGTCTCCGATTCAGGCGCAGACTATTCCGCTGCTATTGGAAGGGCGCGATGTGCTCGGTCAGGCTCAGACCGGCACCGGCAAAACAGCGGCTTTTGCATTACCTCTGCTTTCGCATATTGATTTAAGTCAGAAAACGCCGCAGGTGATGGTATTAGCGCCCACACGTGAACTGGCTATTCAAGTAGCTGAAGCATTCAAGACCTATGCCCGTCATTTGAAGGGTTTTAATGTGCTGCCGATTTATGGTGGTCAGAGTTATGATATTCAGCTGCGTCAGCTTAAACGCGGCGTGCATGTCGTGGTCGGCACGCCGGGCCGCGTGATGGATCATATGCGCCGCAAGACACTGAGTTTGAGTAATCTTCAAGCACTGGTGCTCGATGAAGCCGATGAAATGTTGCGCATGGGATTTATTGATGATGTGCAGTGGATTCTGGAGCAGACGCCTGATGAACGTCAGATCGCCTTGTTTTCGGCCACCATGCCGCCGGTGATTCGCAAGATTGCCCAGCAGCATTTGAATAATCCGGAGCAGGTCACCATCAAGGTCAAAGAGCAAACCGCTGAAACGATTCGGCAGCGTTACTGGATGGTCAGCGGGCGCAACAAGATTGATGCGCTGACGCGTATTCTGGAGGCGGAAGCCTTTGATGGCGTGATTGTGTTTGTGCGCACCAAAACAGCGACGGAAGAACTGGCCAATAAGCTGGAGGCGCGCGGTTATGCGGCGACTGCTTTGAACGGTGATATTGCTCAGAAGCAGCGCGAGGCCACGGTAAACCGGCTCAAGAAAGGACATCTCGATATTCTGGTGGCTACCGATGTGGCAGCGCGCGGGCTTGATGTGCAGCGCATTTCGCATGTGATTAATTATGATATCCCGCACGATACCGAATCCTATATTCACCGTATTGGGCGTACCGGCAGGGCAGGGCGTGAAGGCGATGCGATTCTGTTTGTATCGCCGCGTGAGAAGCGCATGCTGTATGCTATTGAGCGGGCCACTAAAAAAAGCATCGAGCCGTTCCAGATGCCGACGACTGATGTGATCAACGATAAGCGCATTGCCGAATTCAAGGCTCGCATTACCGAGACGCTGGAATCGGGCGAAGATTTGGAATTGTTCACCGGTATAGTCGAACAATATCGTCAGGAACATGATGTGCCTGCCAATGAGATTGCCGCAGCACTGGCCAGAATGGTGCAGGGCGACAAACCATTATTGCTCAAGGATCAGCCACAACCGCGTCAGGAAAGAGGGCGTTCCGAACGGCCGGCTCGTTCCGAGCGTAATCCGCGTTTTGATGCGCCGGAAGATAAACGCCGCAGCACAAGAAATCCCTCTCGTGATCAGTATTCTGATGATGATATTAAAGCTCAGCGTACTCCACGTGGGCCGAAACCTGAAAAGGGTATGCAACGTTTTCGTCTGGAAGTGGGAGAAACGCACGGTGTCAAACCGGGCAATATTGTTGGCGCGATTGCCAATGAACTGGGGCTTGAGAGCGAATTCATTGGTCGCGTGCAGATTCAGGAAGATTATACCACGGTAGATTTGCCTGAAGGCATGCCCAAAGCTATTTTTAACGATCTGAAACAGGTGCAGGTGTGTGGGCAGCGGCTCAATGCATCCGTACTTGCATCGGGTGAAGCAACCCCTTCTCGGACAACCAGAAAACAGTTCAAGCCTGGTGGTGACAGGCGCCCTAGTCGTGCTAACTCAGAGCGCAATCATTCAGGTGGCGGTGGCAGAAAGCCACCCAGACGCCATAAGAAATAATGCTGGAGGTACGGCTTTAGCCGCACTATCAGGTTGCGATGAATATGCGGCTGAATTCAAGCGAGCGTCCGCTAAAGTATTCAATGCTTCTATGTAATGAAATCAGGTTGGAATCGACTTATATTCCGCTTTTTTAGATGAAAAGGGGAAACAGCTGAATGCATGCAACACTACCATTATTGAAAGAGAGTGATTTTCCGGCTATTCGCCGTGGCAGACAGGAAACATTGCAAGTCAACCTTGGCTATTTGTGTAATCAGACTTGCTTGCATTGTCATGTCAATGCAAGTCCGCGTCGCAAGGAAATTATGACCAGAGAAACGGTGCAGACGGTGCTCGATTATCTCGCTGCCCAACAAATCAAAACGCTGGATTTGACCGGTGGAGCGCCGGAAATGAATCCACATTTCCGTTATCTGGTGAGCAGGGCCAGCGCTATGGGCGTACGCGTGGTTGACCGTTGTAATCTGACCATTCTGGAAGAAGATGGATACAAGGTGAATTCCGAAGGAAGAGATAGTGCCCTGGGGCACAAGGTGAATTCCGAAGGAAGAGATAGTGCCTTGGGGTGCGGGGATATGGCGGCATTTCTGGCTGAATACGGTGTTGAAGTGGTGGCTTCCTTACCTTGTTATCTGGGCTCCAATGTTGATGCCCAACGCGGCAAGGGCGTATTCGACAAGAGTATCCGGGCGCTGCAACGTCTGAACAAGCTGGGTTATGGTATCGAAGGTTCAGGCTTGACGCTGACGCTGGTATATAATCCGCAAGGGGCTGTATTGCCGCCTGAGCAGCAGGAACTGGAAGCAGCCTATAAACGCGAGTTGCACCTGCGCTTCGGTATCGCTTTCAATCAATTGTTTACCATCACCAATATGCCTATTCAGCGCTTTGGCAGCACATTGATTTCCCGTGGAGAATTTGCCAGTTATATGCAGTTGCTGAAGGAATCTTATAGCGAAGAAAATCTGCATGACGTGATGTGTCGGAGCTTGATCAGTGTTGATTGGCAGGGCTTTGTCTATGATTGCGATTTCAATCAGATGTTGAATCTGCCCATGCAGGAAGCGGGTGGAAAACGTAGCCATTTATCCGATTTAATGCAGCAGGATATTACGGGTCGGGCGATCACTGTGATGGATCACTGCTATGGCTGCACGGCCGGGCAGGGATCGAGTTGTGGCGGTGCGCTGGAGGCTTCTGAATGACGCTACATGAAGATATTGCTGCAGCGCGGCAGCAGATGGCGACTCAGGTTCCCGAATCTGTGATGAGTATGATGCAGGAAGCAACTGCCGAACTGGCTCGTTCCGGGCTGATTGAGAAGGCCGTAAAAACCGGCGATACGATGCCTGATTTTGATTTGTCCGAGGTGGGTGGCGATTATGTCCGACTCGGCGATTTGTTGCAGGATGGGCCTGTGGTGATCAGTTTTTATCGTGGCGGCTGGTGCCCGTACTGCAGTTTGGAAATGCAGGCATTGCAGCGCGCTCTGCCCGATATTGAGCAGGTTGGCGGACATCTCATTGCGATTGCGCCGGAATTGCCTGAACAGGCTGGTCAGACACGGGATAAGGGGAACCTGACGTTTCCGTTATTGCATGACCGCAATAATGCGCTGGCCAGAGCGTGCGGGCTGGTATTCACCCTGCCGGACATGTTACGACCGGTGTATGAAGGTTTCGGTATTGATCTGGAAGAGAGTCAGGGCAATGATCATTTTGAACTGCCGGTACCGGCGACTTTGATTGTCCGCCCTGATGGTGTGGTTGCCTTCGCCTTTGTCGATGTGGATTATACGCAGCGTCTGGAGCCAGCCAGTATCATTGAAACACTGAAAATATTGTAAACTCGGCTCCTGTCGATTCAATAAAAAAGCTTATGGAGAACCAGATGAGTGTGAAAGCAGACCATGTGCGCCAGCATGTGCGCAAGTCTTATGCGGAAGTGGCGGAGGCTAGCAATAACGGGGATTGTTGCGGAGAACATGCCAGTTGTTGCGGCGTGTCCGATGATGCAGCGATCAATACGCTGATTTCCACCCGACTGGGTTATTCCGAAGATGATCTCGCTAACGTGCCCGATGGTGCCGATATGGGGTTAGGATGCGGCAACCCGCGCGCTATTGCGAGCCTGAAGCCGGGCGAAATAGTGATTGATCTCGGTAGCGGCGGTGGCTTCGATGCCTTTCTGGCAGCTCATGAAGTGGGGGGGTCCGGTCATGTGATCGGCATTGATATGACGCCGACGATGCTTTCCAAGGCGCGTGCCAATGCCGAAAAGGGAAAATTTTCGCAGGTCGAATTCAGGCTTGGTGAAATCGAACATTTGCCAGTCGCCGACAATACCGCCGACATCATTATTTCCAATTGCGTAATCAATCTGTCACCGCACAAGGAACTGGTATTTGCCGATGCATTCCGGGCGCTCAAGCCGGGCGGTCGTCTGGCGATTTCCGATGTGGTCGCTACCGCTGAAATGCCGGAAGAAATGAAGAACGATCCGATGTTGCATGCCGGCTGCATGGCCGGTGCATCGCTGATTGACGAACTGGAACAGATGATGCTCGAGGCCGGATTTGAAAATATCCATATTGTGCCAAAAGACGAGTCACGTGACTTTATTCGCGACTGGGCGCCGGGGCGCGGGGTTGAGGATTATGTTGTCTCCGCCTATATCAATGCAGTGAAACCCGGCGCGTGCTGTTCCGGCTCATCCTGCTGCTAATCAGGAACTCTCATTATCGCTGCTGCGGCAGGAGTGATAAGCACTGATACTGGAGAGGGTTGAAACGGTATAGGGCACCACCATGGTCAGAGCGCTTTTTAGCCAGTCTGTTGAACTCATGGTGCCGGCAATAATGGCATCGCCGTGGTTGATGAAAACCAGAATCGGTCCGACAACTACAGCAAAACGCAGTGCAGTGCGGATGACCTCCGGTTGACGGGCGGTTTGCATACGTTTTCTCATGGGGCGTATTGTGGTGATACGATCCAGTTTGGTCTATCGGAGATTACCACTTGCATGGTATACGTTCGTACACCATACTGCGCCCATGGTAAACAAAGATCCTTTTTATCTCGGCAGACTGCAGGATTATTATGCCCTGCATCGACTGCTGCCCTCTTATGCGGAGATTGCTGCGCTGGTTGGTGTCAGCAAGCAGGGGGCGGTCAAGTTTATTGATCGCATGATTTTTGCCGGCTATATCCGCAAGGGGCCGGGTGGACGCCTGTCGCCGGCCAATATGTTTTTTGCCAGGCCACATGTAGGCCGTGCGCCAGCCGGTTTTGCCAGTCCTGCAACCGAAGCGCTGGGTGATGCTATTACCATTGATGAATATCTGGTTGAGCATCCATCGAGTACTGTATTGGTGGAAGTGCGCGGCGACTCAATGCTTGATGCCGGTATTCATGATAACGATTTCCTGATTGTTGAGCGCAATACCAATCCGTCGATTGGCAAAATCGTCGTGGCCATCGTCGATGGCGATTTCACTATCAAATATCTGCGCACCGGTTCAGATGGAACGTTTCTGGAACCGGCCAATGCGGATTATCCCAATATCTACCCGGAAACTTCACTCGACATCTACGGTGAAGTTGTCGGTCAATTTAGAAAAATGTGAGGTGTCAGGTGTGAAAGGCTTTGACCTCTCACCCCTTCCTCCTGACCCCTCACTCATCGCCCCTCACGCCTAATGTCTTCCCCCTCACGCCTAACTCCTCACACCTCACATCCAACCAACTGGCCGAATGCCATTGCGCATGTCGATTGTGATGCATTTTATGCATCGTGTGAGGCGGTGAGGCATCCGGAGCTGAAGGGGCGGGCGATTTGCGTGCTGTCCAGCCAGAATGCCATTGTGGTTGCCAAATCCTATGATGCCAAAGCGCTGGGGATTACCACCGGCATGCCGGTGTGGGAGGCGCGCAAGCTTGCACCACAGGCCATGTTTCTGGCTGCTGATTTCCGTTATTACGGGCAGATATCCGACAAGCTGTTTGCTATTCTTCACTCATATAGTCCTGAAGTTGAAGTGTATTCGATTGATGAGGGATTTATGGACATGAACGGTATCCGCAGTCTGTGGCGCAAATCGTTCCGGCAACTGGCCGATGCGATACGTCAGAGCATATCACGCCAAATCGGCATCACCGTTTCGGTTGGTATTGCCAATACGCGCACGCTGGCAAAAATG
>CAYUBK010000093.1:0-7849 GCA_964442955.1 uncultured Zetaproteobacteria bacterium
GCCAGCAGCGACCAGTTCCAAAAGCAAAACGTTTTTTATTCCGCATGCATATTTCACCTATTGGGATGAAAACTCAAGGTTAGGTGCATCTTTGAGTATCAACTCACCATTCGGACTGGAATCGGACTGGCCTGGAACAAGTTCATTGGCCGCCAGTAGTACTTTTGCACTGATCCAGATGGTGATGGTTAATCCGAGTGTAATTTTCAAGTTGACTGATAATATTGCCGTTTCAGCTGGCTTTGAGTATGCCTACCTTAATAAGGTTCGACTGAATAATTCCATACAGTTGCTTGAAGGCAAAAACAAAGATGGCTGGGGTGGAACGGCTAGCATCATGTATAAGAATGATGCATTGAGTGTTGGCGTCACATACCATAGCCAGGTCAAGATTGATATTAATGGAGGCACTATTCTAGGCGGCCCGGGCATTGCAAACTTGGCAGGGTTACTGGCTCCAACTCCACTTGCACCATTGATTCCTGCATTGCCTGGCTTGGTTGGCGCTACCACAACAGCTAGCACTTCTTTAACACTACCAGATCAGGTGAATGTTGGCATAGCCTGGAAAGCTACCCCTGACTTGCTCCTAAGTCTGGATGTGGATTGGGTGAACTGGAATACATTTGATGAAATTCGCCTTACCTATGCCCCTTCGACATTAACAACGGTGCTAACCAAGGGAAGCGGAGTGAAGGCCATTCCGGAGAATTGGAAAGATACTGTCGCTATCCGAGTCGGTGCAGAGTGGAAATATAATCCACAGATGCGAGCCAGGTTTGGTTACGTTTACGACCCTACGCCAATCAAAGATGTTGATTTTACGCCTGCGATTCCGGGAAATGATCGCCATATCTTCTCAGTCGGATATGGTTATGATTTCATGCAGAATGCTACCGTTGACCTTGCTTATGCCTTTGTCTATTTCCAAAAGCGTCATCAGACCACATCAACAGGTGGCACGAATGTTGTTCGCAACGGTACATATAAGGCAAATGCTCATATATTGACTGCTTCACTGGCTTACAGCTTCTAATCATTGTGTTAAAGATTAAAAAACTGGGGGCTCTTCGGAGTCCCTTTTTTATTGGTTAGATGAAAGAGATAGGCATATAGTAGGGACAAACATTTATTGCTGGAGGTTGCCATGTTCTGGATTCTGCTGTTGATTATTGTATTTGGGCTGTTGTTTCTGCTGACGCGGGGGGGCATGGCATTGCAGGCTTGGCTGGGCATACTGGCGCTGGCCGATGTGGCGTTGATGTTTGCCGGCATGAGCGGCTGGATTGGTTTCGTATTGCTGCTGCTGATTGCTGCCGGGTTTGCCTTTTTCGCGGTGGATGATATTCGTCTGAAATGGATTAGCGCGCCGGTCAAGACCATGATTCAAAAGGCGCTGCCGCCGATGTCTGATACTGAGAAAGAAGCTATTGAAGCAGGCACCGTGTGGTGGGATGGCGAATTGTTTCGGGGCAATCCTGATTGGGATGTGTTGCTGAAAACAGCCGTACCGCATTTAACGGAAGAAGAACAGGCTTTTGTCGACGGGCCGACCGAAACGCTGTGCGCTATGCTGGATGACTGGCAGATCAACCATGAACTGCGTGATTTACCCGAGAATGTCTGGGATTATATCAAACAAAATGGTTTTTTTGCCATGATTATTCCGAAATCCTATGGCGGCCTTGAATTCTCTGCCTATGCCCATTCCTGCGTGATTCAGAAAATAGCCAGCCGCAGTTCGGCAACCGCTGTCACCGTAATGGTGCCCAATTCGCTGGGCCCGGCGGAATTGCTCATGGCCTACGGCTCGGATAAACAGAAGGATTATTATCTGCCGCGTCTGGCCAGTGGGGAAGAAGTGCCGTGTTTCGCGCTGACAGCTCCTGCGGCCGGCTCGGATGCAGGCGCGATTCCGGATACGGGCATCGTTTGCAAGGCTGAATTTGAGGGCAAAGAAACACTGGGTTTGTTGCTCAACTGGGAAAAGCGATATATCACGCTGGGGCCGGTGGCAACGGTGCTGGGGCTGGCTTTCCACGTTTATGATCCGGAGCACTTGCTTGGTGAGCAGGAAGATCTGGGTATTACCTGTGCTCTGATTCCTGTTGAAACGCCCGGCGTGGACATCGGGCGTCGCCATGACCCGCTGGGCATCGCCTTCCAGAATGGCCCGAATAGTGGTGCTGATGTGTTTATTCCTATGCATTGGGTGATTGGCGGGGAGGAAATGATCGGCAACGGCTGGAGGATGCTGGTTGAGCGTTTATCGATCGGGCGCGGTATTTCGCTGCCATCGCTCAGTGCAGCGGCGGGTAAAATGGCCTGCGATACAACCGGTGCTTACGCGCGTTTGCGCAAACAGTTCAAAACTTCCATCGGTCGATTTGAAGGGGTCGAAGAAGCGCTGGCACGCATCGGTGGCCTGACCTATATGATGGATGCGGGCGTGCGGTTGAGTACCTCGGCGCTGGATGCCGGCGAAAAACCGGCGGTTGTGACGGCCATCGCCAAACGATATCTGACCGAGTCGATGCGCCAGGTCATCAACGATGCCATGGATGTGCATGGCGGACGCGGCATTTGCATGGGGCCGTCGAATTATCTGGGCAGGACATATCAATCCATTCCCGTGGCGATTACGGTTGAGGGAGCCAATATCCTGACCCGCAGCATGATGGTGTTCGGGCAGGGGGCGATGCGATGCCACCCGTATTTACAGGAAGAAATTGCCGCTGCCTCAGAGGAAGGCGATGCGGGACTAAAACGTTTCGATACGGCGTTAATGTCGCATCTGTCTTATACCATCGCCAATGCAGCAAGGGCGGTGCTATACGGTCTGACGGGCGGCTGGCTGGCACCATCGCCAGTGCCGGGTGTGACGGCTATCTATTATAAACAAATCGCACGATTCAGTGCGGCGATGTCGGCCATGGCCGACTTGGCTCTGCTGGTGTTGGGCGGAGCGTTAAAGCGTAAGGAATCGATTTCAGGCCGATTCGCCGATGCGCTGGCGTATCTGTTTCTGTGTTCGGCGGTGTTAAAGCGTTTTGAAGATGATGGGCGTCCGAAAGCCGATCTGCCGTTGGTACACTGGGCCTGCCAATTCTGCATGTATCAGGTGCAGGAGGCGCTCGATGGCGTAATCCGGAATTTCCCTGTACGTCCTGTGGCATGGAAGATGCGGGTTTGGGCGTTTCCTTTGGGGCGACGTTTATCGCTACCTGCTGATGCGCTGACGCATCAGGTGGCTTCGATGCTATTGGAACCATCGGCATCACGTGATCGGTTGATTGATGGTATTTGTGCGCCGGACGATGAGGCTGATGCAACCGGGCGATTGCAGCATGCCATGACCATGACTATCCGGGCCGAACCGATTGAGCGTAAATTGCGCGACAAGGGCAAGGTTCATCGACCGGATCAGGCTTATGAGGATTGGCTGGATGAGTTGGTCAATGAGCAGACCCTGAACAGGGAAGAAGCGGATTTGTTATTGACTGCGCGATCAGCCGTCAGAGCGGCGATCATGGTGGATGATTTCCCAGCTGATGAATGGGGCTGATGAATGGGACTGATGAATGGGACTGATTTAGTCAAAATCATAAACCGCCGCTGATTTTCCAGCCGGTGTCTGTTTTGGTCAGGCTGATGCGTTCGCGCTGATTGATTTGCCGCCACTCGCCATTGGCTTGCACATGCAAGAGATAACTCTGTTCACATTCCGCGTGCTGATCATCGAGTAAACGGATGGTGCGATTGTCAGAGGCCATTTCGATTTGTTCGAACTGATTGAACAGCTTGCGCATCCTGTTGATAATTTCAAATTCAGTTTGGTTATTATGTTCATATCCGGGAATGAGCAAAACCGCATAAGACGCGATATCATGGTTGCTGACGGCTGTATCGCGTGCATCGAGCACGCTGCGGATATCAACTTTCTCCTGCTCACTACATGCGGAAAGCAGGCACAACAGGATAGAAATGAAAATCGGCAGATGAACTTGTTTGCCGGGTAAGCCCTGATGAAGCATTAAAGATATCGTTTTGCCTTCGAACTCCATGAACTGTTCGGATAATTATGTCTGAGCAGGATGGCTGTTTGGCGGGCATCCTTGTCCATATCCATTTTGGCATAGGATGCGGCAAGATAATAAAGCGACTCTTCAATGGCGGGCGTGGTTTGATACAGGCGCACCACTTGCTGGAAACGGTTGGCGGCAGCGACAAAACGATCTCTGTTATAATAAAACTTACCGACAGTCATCTCGTGTTTGGCCAGTGTGTTATACAGCAATTGCAAACGGCTTCGACCATCTTTGGCATAGGCGCTGTCCGGATGCTCATTGAGCAGACGCTTGAAGCCATCAATGGCAAGCTGATTCATGGTGGCATCTTTTTCTGCCGGTGAACGCTGCCTGTAATAGCTCATGGCCAGCATATATTTGGCATAGTCGACATTGGGGTGGGCAGGATGGCGCTCTACAAACTTTTTACTCAGCGTTTCCGACAAAATAAATTCGCTATCCTTGTAAGCAGCGAAGATACGCAGCAAATCAGCCTGAATGGCATATTTACTATATGGATAATTGGCACTGAATTTTTCCAGATTTTTAGCTACGATACCATAGCTGCCTTTATTCATCAGCACTTTAGCTGCTTCATATTCCCGCTGTGCATCGCTCTTATGTTGCTCATCATGCTTGGCGCAGCCGGCAAACAGGGCGATGGAAATAATAAGCAGGATAAATTTGGACTGGTTCAGATTCAGATTCATGGGCGAAGCTTACGTGCTGGACGGGATGGCGACAACGGCAAGCTGACGGCCACTTTGTTTGCCATCGCGCCTGAATGAGAAAAAATTCTCAGTTTGACAGGCTGTACACGCTTTATTTACTTCAATATGGCTTTTATTCAGGCCGGTTTCGATCAGTTGTAACACATTGATTGCAGCCAGATCAGCATGGATTTCGGATGTTTGAATCAAACAATCATTCGCACCGGCTGTACTCTTTTTCAGTGCTTCGGCTGTATCTTTGCCAATTGCGAAGCAGCATGATCCGATACACGGGCCGAGCGCAGCCAGTAGGTTTTCATGCTGTGCGCCATGCTTAAGCATGGCTTCAACAGCGTTTCTAACGATGCCGGCCGCAGTGCCGCGCCATCCGGCATGCACAGCAGCAACGATGCCGGATTCCGGATCGGCCAGCAGAACGGGCAAACAATCCGCCACACGTACGGCGACTGCAGTATTGCTCCGATTTGTCATGAGGATGTCGACCTGTTGCGAATGCATTTTTCCTTCTCCTCTGCACCACAGCAGTTCTGTTTTATGCACCTGATTCGCTTGATGGGGTAAACAGGTCAGTGAGGCTGATTGCATCAGACCAAGCAGATTTTTCTCAATAAAGCTGTCGCTATCACCCAGATCGGGGCCGAAGTTTTGTGAATCGAAAGGGGGAGGGCTGACGCCGCCGTTGCGCAGGCTGAAAATACCTGTAATGCCGTGACGGGCCAGCAGGTGTGATCGGATAAACGAAGCTTTAGCCATAATTCGTTGTCAGTGCATCGCTCAACTGCTGTAAGTCTGTCGGCAATGGCGCTTTGAAGCTGAGTGGCTCATGGCTGATCGGATGTTGGAACTCCAGCAATTCGGCATGCAGGGCCTGACGTTTGAGCGCTGTAATGACACTGCGTGTCGGCTCCGGAACATCAGCAGGTGGGTTATAGCTGCGGGCATAGATCGGGTCGCCGAGTATGGGTAATTTTTCATGCGACAAATGAACACGAATCTGATGCGTTCGGCCGGTATGTAGCGTCAGACGCATTTGGCTGAACGGGCCGAACAGACGTTCAACGCGAGCATCGGTAGTCGCATCTCTGCCCTGGGCTGTGACCGCCATTTTTTGCCGATGCTGGGGATGTCTGCCAATGGGTAATTCTATTCGTTTATGATGCCAGCGGGGATTACCCCGGCACCAGGCGATGTATTGCCGATTGAGATCGTGGCGCGCAAACATATCAGTCAGTCGCCGGTGGGCAATTTCACTTTTGGCAACCACCAGACTACCCGATGTGCCTTTATCGAGGCGGTGTACGATACCCGGACGTTCGGCGCCGTTGATGCCCGGCAGATTATCACAGTGGTGAAGCAGGGCATGCACCAGCGTGCCGTGATCATGACCGTGAGCCGGGTGCACCACCATGCCGGCGGCTTTGTTGATTACAATCAGGTCTTGATCCTCAAACAGGATATCGAGCGCGATATCCTCCGCCTGTAACGACAACGGCTCGAGTGGCGGTATATGAAGCCGGTAGCGATCCTGCTCTCTAACCCGAGCTGAGGCCTGTTTGATTGTTTTGCCGGCCTGGTTCTGAACATGGCCACCTTTAATCAATTGCTGGATATGATTCCGGCTTAAGCCACTCTGAGATGTCAGTGCGGCATCAAGGCGTTGACCATCCTGAGTTTCAGCGATGCTGAAACTCAGGTATTCATCGGTTTCGTTCACTCGGCCTTTGCAGTTGATTCTGCGGCTTTCGGTACTGGGGCAGCAGGCGCCGGAGTCGCTGGCGCGGCCTGATTCTGTGTCTGTACGCCATCTTTGGCTGCGGAAGGGCGCCTGCGTCTGCGTCTGCGGCGACGTTTTTTAGCTTCGCCGGATGCTGCTTCACCATTGTTTTCAGCTGCAGTTTTTTGCTGAGGCTGCTGCTGTTTTTCCTGCGCCGGTTTCTGCTCACTGTCCTGGGCTTGCTGATTGTCCGTATTTGTAGCGTTTTTTGTATCGCCGGGCTTGGTGCCGGACGGACGTTTGCGATTCCTGTTGTTGCTTCGCTTGCGTCGATTGGGACGCGTCTGCTGTTTCTGTTGTGCTGTTTTCTCAGTTGCTTCTTTTTCAGCGTTTTCTTTGGCCAGCGCCTCTTTTTTCTTGCTGCCGGTCAGGAAACCAATCAGCGATTGGAGCGCGCCTTCTTTCTTTTCTTCTTTGGCCTCCGGTGTTGGTGGCGGCGTCGGGATTCCGACAACCGGTTTGACAGGCTTCAGCTTTTTTCCGCTGCGAGGTGCTTTGATTCGCTTGCTGGTGTCTTCGAGTACTTCCACGCGTTGCTGATTATTTTCGCTCCACTGCCGTTCGATACGGTAGTGCGGGATATCCAGATCCGGGCGTATTTGCAGGGTGATCTGTACCTCATAAGTTTCTTCCATGCGAGCGATATTGGCGCGTTTGTTGTTCATCAGGTATTCGCCGGTATCGGATGGAACCTGCACGACCAGCGTCGGTTTTTTACCACGTTCAGCCCAGTCTTCCATGCGAGTTAGCATTTGCAGTGCCATGGAGTCCACGGTTCGGATAGAGCCGCGCCCCTGACAACGTGGGCACCCTTCTGTAGTCGATTCGCGTATCGATGGGTGTAATCTCTGGCGCGACATTTCCAGTAGGCCGAAGCGGGAAATGCGGGCAAACTGGATGCGCGCCTTGTCGCCTTTGCATGCCTTGCGCAACACTTCTTCCACCTTTTGGCCGTGTTTGCGATTGGCCATATCGATAAAATCGATCACAATCAGGCCGCCAATATCGCGAATGCGCAACTGGCGCGCCACTTCTTCAGCGGCTTCGAGATTGATGGCCAGCGCCGTGTCGTCGATATGTTTACCCTTGGTGGCGCGAGCTGAATTGACGTCAATGGCAGTCAGTGCTTCTGTTGGGTCAAGCACAATCGAACCGCCGGTAGGCAGGCGGATTTCACGTTCATGCACTTCCTCGCACTGCCTTTCCACACCGTAGTGGCGGAATAACGGTTTCTTGCCGCGATAGAGTTTGACCAGCTTTTCCTTGCCCGGCAGCAC
>CAYUBK010000094.1:0-7809 GCA_964442955.1 uncultured Zetaproteobacteria bacterium
AAAAAACACTTTCAACAACCATGTCGTGCTGGGCGCACTGTATGGTAGCGATTCAGAAAACACCAGAAAAACAATTCACTTGGTGTGCAAAAATAATTATTTTATCGTATATCATCATACAATATATCATACTGCATCTTGCAGATCGTTGAATTAAATAGCACTATGCTCCGCAATTGAATCAAGGAGAAGGAGGATTGTTACCATGTTGAGAACAGGATTATCCGTACTGGTATTATTACTGATGTCTGGATGCGCTACTTTTATCGGCGATGAGCCGGGTACGATGGATGAGACCAGTGCAAATCAGCTTCAAAATGAGCAATCTGGTGGTGAGCCGGGTTCGGTGGATGAGACCAGTGCAAAGCAGACTCAAAATGAACAACTTAGAACCGAGGCTGCTGCGCTCAGGCAGGCTGTCAGCCAGAGGCAGGAAGAACTGGATCGATTGAAAGCTGAATCACCAGAGTCAGGCTACTAAAAACTTTGCGGATGTTAGCTGTGTGCAGACATATTTTATTAGCCATTGCTCTCATGCTTGTCACTTCGTGTTCCTGGTTTATCGGTGAACCTCCGGGGCAGCAGCGTTCAGCTGCTCAGGCGTATGATAACCAGCTAAGCCGTGATTATACTGCATGGAACCGGTCTGTAAAAAATCAGAAAGCCCGACTGAGGCTGCCATATGACGCAAAGCTATGGGTGCGCCTTCCTTTTGACTCCGGAATTGCCACGGTGAAAGAGGGAACCCACAAAGTATTACACGATCTGGTGGCGAAATATCGCACTTTACAAGCGATGGAAGCGAAACAACGTGCTGAAATGGCATTGCAAGACCGTCCCGAAATACGGCATCAGTTCATCTTTGTGCAGGGTTTTTGCGACAATGAGCCCATTGGCGGCTATGACGGCTCTCATGTTCCTCCTGCGCATCATTATAAAAGCCTGTTTGCCTTGAGTGAGGCTCGTGCAGTAAATGTTAGCGAGATTCTCATGCAGTCCGGTATTCCGCATGAGGAACTCCAGATTCAGGCTTTTGGCGCCACCCACTTTATTGCCAGAAATAACACAGACAGCGAACGGCAAAAAAATCGCCGTGTAGATATTTATTTGGTCGAACGGTAAACATACGCTTTATCCTTGGAGCCACTTGCAAAAGTCGTGAGCGGCTTCTGCTTCCCCACTTTGGCATATTTGCAAGTTGTTCAAGCCATGGAACCACCATGCCTCTCAATCCACCATGAAAATCCACTCAAAGTGGGATTGCTCTTATCCACCCATGCTTTGCAAGTGGTTCCTTGTATCACCACATCGGATTGATGGCTGTGCTGAACAGTTATTTGTTTACCAATTGTTTCTCAATATGGTCGATACGAATCGGCGCAGGCGGATGTGAATCATGCCAGGCCGAGAAGATGGGATCAGGGGTAAGGGTGCTGGCGTTGTCCTCATACATTTTCACCAGTGCGGAAGCCAATGCTTCGCCACTGCTGTTACTGACGGCATAGGCATCGGCTTCAAACTCGTTCTTGCGCGAGAAAAAGCTCATCACCGGATCCAGTGCAAAGGTGAAAGCGGGCAATATCAGCATAAACAGCACCAGCGCAGCATGATTGGAAGGGTGTATGACGCCAAGGCCATTATAAAACCATCCCTGTTGGGTCAGCCAGCCCAGCACGGCAAAGCCGGCCAATGACATGGCTATCATCACCATCAATCTTTTTTTGACATGGCCATGGTGAAAATGACCCAGTTCATGAGCCAGTACTGCTTCGGTTTCTATCGGCTCCAGTTGCTTGAGTAAGGTATCGAAAAAGACAATGCGTTTGGCGTTACCAAGGCCGGTAAAATAGGCATTGCCATGGCTGGAACGTCGGGAACCATCCATGACAAACAGGCCGTTGCTCTCAAAACCGCAGCGATGCAGTAATGCTTCAATACGCGTTTTCATTTCGCCTTCTTCCAACGCTTTGAACTTATTGAATAATGGTGCAATAAAGGTGGGGTAGGCCCAAATCATCAGCAACATAAAAGCGGTCCAGAATACCCATGCGTATAGCCACCACCAAACGCCTGCACCCTGCATCAGGCTAAGAATAACCCATCCCAGTGGCGTGCCAATCAATAGCATCAATAGCATCTGTTTGAACATATCGGAGATATAAAGGCCCGCTGTCATTTTGTTAAAACCGAATTTTGCTTCGATGCTGAAGGTGGTATAAATATCCAAAGGTAGTTCCAGCAGGTGGCCGATCAAAAAAAACAGTATCAGGAATGCGACGCCGGTCCATGTTTCTGAAAGCCCAAAGCCTGCACTGACATTATCCAGCAGCGTTAAACCGCCACCGACTGTCCATGCTACCATCAACAGCAGGCCATAAACCTGCCCGAAATTGCCCGGCACCAGCTTGGCAAGCGTATAATCGGCAGCCTTATGGTGCGCAGACAGCGAAATTTTATCTGCAAAGCGCTCTGGCACTGTATCCCGATGCGCCAGCACATGCATTTTTTGCCGTTCGGCTAAAAACAGGCCGATGGCAGTGGCCAGAGATGCCATCCCTAATACTGTCCATGTCCACGATGTCATTGTGAATCCAGTCATAATATTCTAATCCTGCTTGAGAATGATTTAATGCCCGGAGATTCCGGGTAGTATGATATTAACGCTGTGCTTCGATTCGGGTCAGTCCGCGTTGCAGTGTTATAGCTGATTGCAATACCGGTAGCATAAGCGCCGCCACTTTGCCTTCGCCGATACTGCGCTTGAGTTCAACCAGCGGTTCCAGCCCCAGTTCTTCCAGCACTTCCCGGTGACCGGGATCATCGGATACATGGCTGGCCAGCATCCAGCCGGCAATGCGAACATCCCATGCAATGGCTGCCAGCGCAGAGGTGGCGGAGGCGATGCCATCCAGCAGAATCGGCACGCCCCTGTGGGCGGCGGCGCGGTAAAGTCCGGCCATCGCAGCCATTTCCAGACCGCCCAACTCCCTGAGGATATCGTGCGACGGAGTGCCTGTGGCGCGAGCCTTGGCGTGTTCCACTGCCATCAATTCATTGGCATAAGTTTCCGGATTGCTGTCCGGGCAGACATTCAAAGCCTCTTCCGGGGAAAGGCCGATAAGTTCTGAAATAATTGCGGCAATGGAAATCCGATTGCCTGATGAAATAGAGCCGGCAATCAGTAAATTCGCACCTGCTGCAATGCAGCGATTGGCCATTTCTTCACCAATGCCGACGATTTCCCAATAATCTTCCTGACTCATGGCAGCTTCGGCAGTGATATCTGCCGTACCGGTTGCGCGCACTTTGGCATGCTCGACGGCATCAATGTCAGCCAGACTGCCTGCCACGCCTACATCGACAATATGCAAGTTGCTGTCCGCCTGCCGACACAGACTTGCAATCACAGAATCATTGGCAGCCGCATCGTGAACTCGTTGGCTTGTCGCGATATCTCGATGGCAGGCCATACGGATGCTGACGCCATGATCTGCGGCAAACAGAACCGTAGCCGCCTTGATTGAATCCGGAACTTCCTTGTCCTGACGTTTGGCAAACCACAAGGCGGTGCTCTCCAAACGGCTTATGCAGCCACTAGGTTGTAATAGAGCGCTATGGTGATTCTGCTCCGGGTGGATGGACGGAATTTCGATCATCAAAGTCCCCCTGCGCTGAGAAGTTGATATCTTGCGCTTATACTATTATAGACCATCATTGCTAGGAAGAAAGTGCTAAACATACGATTTAACCAGGGCCTTGATAGATGCCGGCTCAACATTTTCGGCCACGAAAGCATCGCCGATTTTATGCAATAAAATATAGCGAATCTGGCTGCCGATATTCTTTTTATCATGCCCCATGGCGTTTAACCATGTGTCGGCGCTGAACTGCGGGATAGTGGTCGGCAAACCGGCCTGTTCATAACACCGGCATATTTGTGCCTCAATGCCGTTGGCCGCATACCCCAATTGCTCGGATAAACGGGCTGCCATCAATGTGCCCATAGCTACGGCTTCGCCATGCAGGAAGGTTGTATAGCCGGTTATTGATTCGATGGCATGGCCAAAAGTGTGTCCCAGATTAAGCAGTGCGCGCACGCCCTGTTCGGTTTCATCCGTCATCACCACTTCAGCCTTATGGCGGCAGCAGGCATGAATCATGGTTGAAAGTGCGGGGCCGTCCAGATGCAGTGCATCGTCAAGGTGCTGCTGCATCCAGTCGAAGAATGCAGCATCCCTGATCAAGCCGTATTTGATGGCTTCGCCAAGCCCTGCCCGGATTTGGCGCATATCCAGCGTGTTCAGTACAAGCGGGTCAATCCACACCAGTTTGGGTTGATAAAAAGCGCCAATCATATTTTTGCCATGCGGATGATTTATGGCGGTTTTCCCGCCCACGCTGGAATCCACCTGCGCCAGCACGGTGGTCGGAATCTGAATGAAAGGGATACCGCGCCGGTAACAGGCTGCCGCAAAACCGGTCATATCGCCCACCACGCCGCCGCCGAGCGCCAACACCGGCTCGTTGCGCGATAAGCGCGCATCCATCAGCGCATCCATGATTCGGCTGAAACTGCCCATGGTTTTATAGCATTCGCCATCATCGAGAGTGCATTCGGACACCTGCCAGCCAGCCAATTCCAAAGCGCTACGCACCTGTTCCATATACAGCGGCGCAATGGTTACATTGCTGATTACCATACAACGGCTGGGCGCATCAAACAGCGTGGACATGGTTTCTCCGAGTTTAGTCAGGCAACCCGGCTCAATATGAATATCATAAGAACGCGAACCGAGATCAACGCGGTAAACCTGTGCTTGCTGGGCTAATTCAGACATGCGCCAACTCTGACATTTTCGCACTCATCATAGAAGCCGGGAAAATTTATGCTGCTTTGTAAAAAGGCAATGTCCCATATTTATGGGATATAGTAATGACCTGAAGTGGCATAGCCTTGCTTGCACAAAGAAAGCAACAGAACATTGGGTGGAACGCGTAGTTAAAAGGGAGGTTTTGTATGAAGCAGAGTAACAGGCAAAAAAAGGCAGTCGAGAGCTTGCAGGCTCTGGATGCAGCCAATGCTTTTTATTTTAATGAGGCAACAGGCGCAGCTAAATTTATCAGAGGCAGGCTAAGCGAAGCATCAGACAACGAGCCGGAAAGCATTGCCAGAGCTTTTCTTAAAGCCAACGCGGGGCTACTGGACCTTCAACAGGGGTTGACTGAAAGTCTGGCCGTTTCCCAAATCGAAGCAGACCGTCAGGGCTTCACACATATCAGTTTTGCGCAATCGCTGAACGCTATTCCGGTATTCGAAGGTTCCACGCAGGTGCATATCGATGCCCAAGGCGTGGTGGTCGCCTACAAGGATAACCGGATTTCAGCCCTTGATGTGAGCCTGGAACCCGTTATTGAAGCGCAAGATGCAATTGCAACAGCTCTGCATGACAGTGGTCGAGGGCGCCAAGAGACTAGCGAAAGCGAGGCAATGCTGACAATTTATCGAAATGATGAAAAAAAGGCGCATCTGGTCTGGCAGGTCAAGTGGTTGATGGATGATGATATGGGATCAAGATTTCATATGGTTGATGCGCATAGCGGTGCCGTGTTGTTCAGGTATACGCATATGCGCGGGGTTGCGGCCAGAAAGACCTATTCAGCCGACAATACGACCAATCTGAAAGCCAGACTGCTGCTTACGAATAATCAATCTTCTGCGGATGTAGTGGCGCAAGCAGCACACAAACACGCCAAAATGGTTTATAACTACTATCTTAACACATTCGGTCGGGATAGCTACGATGGTCTGGGAGCGCAGATCGTTTCTTCGGTTCACTATAAAAAGGATTATAATAATGCATTCTGGGCGTCTGGATTGAATCAGATGGTCTACGGCGATGGTGATGGCGTCCGATTTGATCCGCTGTCGCTGGCGCTGGATGTGGTGGGTCATGAATTGACCCATGCTGTAACTTCCAGAACTGCACACTTTGTCTATGCCGAACAGGCTGGCGCTCTGGATGAATCATTTGCCGATTTCTTTGGCGTCATGGTATCCAATGAGGGTGACATTACCGACTGGAACATTGGCGAGGGAGTTTATACCCCATTCAATGCAGGGGACGCGCTGAGAGATATGTCTGATCCCGCCAAATATCGGCAACCGGATCACATGGGTTCGTTTCTCAAACTGGCCCCGGGGGAATTACCGGATGGGGATAAAAACGATTCCGGCTATGTGCACTCGAACAGCGGCATCCCGAACAAGGCGGCCTTCCTGACTGTGGCTGGAGGCACGCACCACGGTATCACGGTGGTCGGCATGGGCAGGGGAAAAGCCGAGCAAGTTTACTATCTTGCCTTGACCAGCTATTTAAACAGCGCAAGCGATAGCCGCTGGACGTTCAAACAGGCGCGTTATGCGCTGTTAAACGCCTGCCGCCAATTGTATGGCGATGCAGGCGATGAATACGCGACGATCAAGAATGCATGGGCGGGAGTTGGCGTTGGCGAGCCGAATGCTGCATTTGCCGTTGTTCACAAGGAGGCGTCTCCGGCGCTGTCTATTCCGGATAATGATGCAGCAGGCATTAACAGCGTGTTGCATGTCGAAGAGGGTGGGCTGATACAGGATATCTACATCGGCATAGATATAGAGCATAGTTATATTGGCGATTTGAGCGTGGTAATAACGTCTCCAGCCGGTGAATCGGTGGTGTTGCATGATCGTAGCGGCGGTTCCAGCCGGAATATTCTCGAAGCATATAATATTCAGTCCTTCGCTTCATTGAATACGTTTATTGGCGATCAGGCCCAGGGCGATTGGGTGCTGAACGTTTCTGATCATGCGCGGATTGATGTCGGAACGTTGCAATATTGGGAACTTTCGCTATCGCTGCAAAAGAGCGAAAAGAAGGAATTGGCAAAACAGGCTATGCCTGAGCAACAAATTCCGGATAACAACCTGATCGGTATTGCAAGCGTATTGGCCGTTGATGCGCCCGGGGAATTGGTCAGGCTGGATGTGTCCGTGGATATATCGCATACATGGGTTGGGGATTTACGGGTTCTTTTGGTGTCTCCATCAGGAGTTGAAATTGTATTGCATGATCGCACAGGCAGAAGCAGGCATCATATCAAAAAAACATTCAGTACAGGCAGCCATGCTCAAATGGGGTTGCTGGTTGGCGAGTCGGTTCAGGGAGACTGGCGTTTGAAAGTTTCCGATGCCGCAAGTAGAGATGTGGGCGTGCTACATAGCTGGGGTTTTGTCTTGACCTATCGTTGAGTTAGAGCGGATGTTACTGTGATATCACATCGCGAAGCAAGCGGAAAAGGCTGCGGGATGATTTGGGCGCTTTGTTTTGCAGTAGTTCTTTATTGGCATTACGCACCAGTTGGCGAATCTGCCCTGCATCGGCTTGCGGGTACATTCCCATGAATTCGGTGATAGCAGTTTGACCCTCGGCAATGAGTCGGTCGCGCCAGCGCTCAGTGCGGTGAAAGTTCTTGTCCAGGTCGGCTTTTCTGTTACCAAGTTCAGCCAAAGTTTGTTCTAACGAATCGGTATTGATCTGACGCAGCATTTTACAGATGAGTTTGAATTGCCGTTTTTCAGCACCATGCTTCATGGATTGAACATCCATCAATGCCTGAAATAACTGGCGCGGAATATCCATTTTTCCCAGCGCAATCGCATCGAGTGCGGCCAGTTGTTTGCCCAAGCCCAGCAGCGCCTGAATTTCACGCTTTTGCTGGCTCTTGTTCAGCCGTTCGACGTTTTCAAATTTTTCATAATCCTCATCATGG
>CAYUBK010000095.1:0-7616 GCA_964442955.1 uncultured Zetaproteobacteria bacterium
AACACAGCTGCTGATTCATAAATTTCACAGCATTGATCTTCCCGACATGTGTTGCCCGCGTATGCAACTGCTGTACAGCATAGTCCGAACCAAGTCATAATCAGCACTGCCCTGCAGGATGACAAATCCCTGATCAGGCTCAAGGGGATGGACATGAGCAAGGTACATATCATCGGACAAGCATTGCCCAATCTGCCGTGGGAAGACAAACCGCAAGGCTCAATAGATGTGGTCTGGCGCTATAGCCGTAACCCTATTATCCCACGCAACCCTTTTGATGGTGCCAATAGCACGTTCAACAGTGCCGCCGTGCCGTTTAACGGTAAGTTCGCAGGTATCTTTCGTTGTGATTCCACAGCGCGCGAGATGCAGTTGCATGCCGGTTTCAGTGATGATGGTATCCACTGGCAGATCAAGCCCGAACGCATTGAATTCATCAACAATAATTCGGAATTGAACAACTGGGAATACGGCTACGACCCGCGTGTGGTGTGGATCGAAGATCGCTATTACATCACCTGGTGCAACGGCTATCATGGCCCGACCATTGGCTTGGCCTGGACCAGAGATTTTAAGGCATTCCATCAACTTGAAAACGCCTTCCTGATTTTCAATCGCAACGGCGTACTGTTGCCGCGCAAAATCAACGATAAATACATGATGCTGTCGCGCCCGAGCGATAATGGCCATACACCGTTCGGCGATATTTTTATCAGCCAGAGTGCTGATATGGTGTACTGGGGATGCCACCGTCATGTCATGGGCCGTTCAGATGGTTGGCAGTCCACCAAAATCGGTGCAGGTCCGATCCCGATTGAGACCAGCGAAGGCTGGCTGATGTTTTATCACGGGGTACTGACGTCCTGTAACGGCTTTGTATATAGCTTCGGCGCCGCACTGCTCGACCTGGAAGAACCGTGGAAGGTGATTCACCGCTCCAAAAACTTCCTGATTGCACCGTGGGAGCCCTATGAATGCGTAGGTGATGTGCCCAATGTCACCTTTCCCTGTGCAGCGCTGACCGATGCGCCGAGCGGTCGCATCGCCATCTATTACGGCTGCGCCGATACGGTGACTGGGCTTTGCTTTACCACCGTGCAGGATGTGATCGATCATCTTAAGGCCGGCGGTTAAACTTGGCTTCAGACCCCCGGAATAAGGCTGAGGCAACAGCTGCTGCAGAAGCTCTGCCGGTAAAAACAAAACTGGCCTGGGGTGTGGGCGGATTCGGGGAAAACATTGCCAATTCCGCCATTCTATCATTGGTTTTTCCGATTTTTAACGTTGCACTGGGGTTCAGTACGCTGGCCATCGGGCTGGCTATGGCTGCATCGCGCATCGTGGATGCCATCGTTGATCCGATTATCGGCAATCTGACAGATAATACCCGCTCGCGCTGGGGGCGGCGGCGCCCGTGGATGTTTGTCGGTTCCATTCTGATGACGCTGTTTTTTAGCGCCATCTGGTTTCTGCCGACGCTAATGCCGCAATTGCCCAAGCTGGTGACGGTGCATGTGCAGGGTGGTAATGCTAAGAATGCGGTTGAACAAGAACCGGCATCGACCTCCAGATTACACGACAGCTTATCCTTGTATGGCGTCAGCAAGAAAGATGTCAGACTGTCGCCTGATGCGGCTTCTGCCGTATTTTATGTGAGCCCCGAGTCTGCACCGGATTCGGACACTGCATTCAGCATCGAGCAGGTCGGAAACGGCGATGTGCCGGTTCACCTGACTGTTCAACCGCAACAGCTGCTATTCACACCGGAGAACTGGCAGACGCCGCAAGCCGTAAATGTCACCACTACCGAGCGTGCCGATAATCAGGCTGCTGATATCACCACATCGTTGCGAGTTCTGCCCGCCAGCGATGTGCTGAATATGCCTGCACTGCACCATTTCGGTATTACTTCATATTCCGCACTATACATGTTTCTGGGCTTTGCATTGGTCTGTTTGCTGTTCTATTTCAGCTTCTCCGTGTTCGTGATTCCGTACTCTGGACTCGGGATCGAACTCACCGACGATTATAGCGAACGCACCAACCTGCAAATTTACCGTCTGGTGGCATCGTTCTGCGCCAGCCTGCTGGTCGGTTATTTATATCTCTGGTCGCAAATGGCCGGGGCATGGCTGGGCGGCGATGAGGTGGTGGGCGTACGGCTGGTGGGCTTATGCATCGGCCTGCTTGTGCTGGTCTCCACGATGCTGCCGGCCTTGCTATGCCGCGAACGTTTCGCCGATAGCGAAAGAAAGAAGAAAGAACATCTGCCGTTTTTCAGCGCTATTAAACTCACAGCCGCCAATCGTAGCTTCCGCATGTTAATGGGTTCGGTGTTTTCGGTGTTTATGGGGCTGTTCTTCGCCCTGCCGTTTATGACCTATATCGGCATCTATTATGTCTGTCAGGGCGACAAGATGTTGGCGGCAGAGATTGGCGGCGTCATGACCATGGTGCAGGTCACCGGCCAGTTTCTCGCCATGCCATTGATTTCGTGGGCAGGGAACCGAGTGGACAAAAAAACCATCCTGTTTACCGGTTTAAGCATTGCCATCACGGGTTATGTATCGAGCTGGTGGCTGTTCACGCCCGCTCACCCGTGGCTGCAAATCGTCCCCGTGGTCGTGGCTGCCTGGGGGCTGTGTGCCTGCTGGGCGGTCAATGGCTCGTTTGCGGCGGATATTTGCGATGAGGATGAGCTGAATACCGGCCACCGGCGCGAAGGCGTTTATAGTGCCGTCTTCGCGCTGGTTTACAAAACCGCTATCGGCATCGTGGCGCTTGGCAGCGGCGCATTGCTGGCCTGGGCAGGTGTGGTCGGTCAGGAAACTATGTTACCGGCTGACACACTACTGAAAGTGCGCGTCGCCTACCTGGCCATTCCAGTGGTGTTTCTGAGTCTGGCTATTGTATCGATGTGGTTTTATCCGCTCACCCGAACACGCGTCGCGGAGATTCAGTCCCAACTCAGATCACCGCAATAACAAAAAAAGCCGCCTCCCGAAGGAGACGGCCTTGATTTGCAGGCCTATGGCCTGAGTAGTTGTTAAGGGTTTCTTAATGAATCTCGGATAACAGCTTCTTGTTTTTCACCAGGTTCCTGACGCCGTGACCATGATTTTCCTCGAATGTGTTTTTCTTGCACCACTTACCAACCGTGGCGATATTCACTTTGGCGACATGCGGACGAACACTCCAGGTTACCTGATAAGGCGAGCCTGTTTCATTATAGCCGGGGCCTGTTGTAGAGCCGGCATACTGAACCGGTGTACCCATGTTATCGGGAATGGCTGTAGCCTGATACAAGCCACCTATCTTCTTGAATTTGGTTAATTTTTTAAAGCTGAGCGCATGCTTGTCGTGTACCAGCACATAGACTTGTGTTTCTACACGCAGTTGCGGATTTTGCTTTGGAATATCCTTGTTAAAGCATGAACCCAGCCCTTTGCCCGGTTTGATTTGAGCCGTTGAATAAACATAGTGCACTTCAATGGTATCACCCGGCCTCAGGGTGCTGTGTGAACTATCGCAGATCTTATGTTTGGTTGGTGCCAACTCGGCGTCACTCAACAATGATTTATCATACGTATAACCGCTCTGGTAACCTTCACCATTGCCATTGCCGGCATAGATGGAGAAATCTTTTGCCTTGTGCTCGGCATTTTTATGGAAATGAATATTGCACAGATTCATGCTTGTCGAGGCGGGAGCCTGGCTGAAAATACGTTTATTCTTACCTTCAACCGCATCAATATCGCGCGGTGCCTGGGGGCCGAAGCCTTGCCCTTTGGTGCTTCTCGCCAATGCCTTGCGCTGCGCGGCAATCACTTTATTCGAAACCGCCTTATGGTGTGCACCATGACCTGCTCCGTGGCCTTCTGCATGGGCTGAGCCATGACCTTCGCCATGATGGGCTCCGTGTTCTCCGGCAAATACCGGTGCAGCCAGCAAAGCGCTGGCTGCAATTGCAATTGCAATGCATTTCATGTTGTTCCTCCCTATAAATATAAACCGGCTAAACGCCGGTACAGCATCAGTATAGTTGAGAGAACCCAGAGCGCAAGGCGAGAAAAATACGTGCTTATTGACTGCCGACAGAGCGGTAAACATGGCGAATTAAAACGGCGCGATTGCGCCGCACACGCACAATAGATGAAGCTTTTCCCGAAGATATTTTACCCTCCAAACACATCCGCAAAAACCGGTGCATGCGCATCGTGCATGTCAGGCCCGGTTGCAACACTGCCGCACCGCGTCGATTCAGGCTGCTGGATATCATAAGTCCGCCGCAGGCTGCTACCAATTGCCGGGTCTGGAGGCTGGCATCCACGCGCACAGCCAGATAGCCATGTTGGTAACAACAGGCGGGCAAACCAGGTTTACCGGCAAACACCAGCGTTACCGGCCCCGGCCAGGCGGCACGTACCTGCCGCCTGAGTTCCGGTGAAAAGTAACGGGCTAATGATGTAGCCGTTGCAACTGAATCAGCCAACAACAAAAACGGCCCTTTACGTTGTTTGAACAATTGCAGCCTTGCTATGGCCGCCGCGTGGTTCGGAATCGCAGCAACGCCGGGTAAGGTGGCGGTATGATGTGCAATCAGACCGCCCTGCCTGAGTAGACGCGCAGCACGCAGCGCTGATAACTTTTCAGCGATCTTGCTGTTACGCAGAGAGAACTGCCTCAGCCTGCGCAGCCCGGTCATCCTTGAGCAACCGGGTCAGGTGTTCATCGGTTTGGGCCAGCATCTGCACTGCCAGCAAACCGGCATTCTTTGCCGCATTAATGCCGACTGTCGCTACCGGCAGTCCCGGCGGCATCATCACCGTGGAATGCAGTGCATCCTCGCCCTGCATGGGGCCGGCCGCTATAGGCACGCCAATCACCGGCTTGACTGTTTTAGAGCAAACCACGCCAGCCAGATGCGCCGCCATACCGGCTGCGCACACAAATACCTTGCAACCGGCTGCTTCTGCATCCATCACTGCCTCGATCGTCGCTTCCGGCGTCCGGTGCGCGGAACGAACCAGTGTTTTATAGGCCACGCCGAACCCATCGAGCACAGCCTCGGTCTTTTCCATCACCTTCATATCGGACTTGCTGCCCATCAAAATCAATACTTGTAACGGTTCCATGGTTTCCCCCACTATTGCACCGCGAAGAACGCAAAAGACGCCAAGAAAAATCAATGACTTTTCCTCCGTGTCCTCTGTGTCCTCTGTGGTTAATCTTTTTGCGCTTCCCGGGCTACAGCGCGATAGCCAATATCCTTGCGATAAAACCCGCCCGGCCAGTCCAGCTTCTCCAGTGCATGATACACTGTTTGTTGCGCTGCTTTCACGCTGCCCGCGACAGCAGTTATCCCCAAGACACGACCACCTGAATTCACGATAGTGCCATCTTTTTCTGCTGTACCAGCATGGAATACCGTGGTTCCCGCAGCCTCTACCGCATCAAGACCAGCAATGACCTGCCCTTTTTCAAAGCTGCCCGGATAGCCAACGGATGAAACCACCACGCACAGTGATGAACCTTCTTCCCATTCCAGTTCAACGCCATCCAGCCGTTTTTCAGCAGCAGCCAACAGCACTTCGCCCAGATCAGATTTCAAACGACTCATCAACGGCTGACATTCCGGATCGCCAAAACGCACATTGAATTCCAGCGTTTTTGGTCCCTCATCAGTCAGCATCACGCCGGCATACAGGGTTCCGATAAACTCAGCCCCCTTCTTTTTCAACGCTGCAATAATTGGCCGTGCAATGGTTTCCAGTACTTCATCGGCCACGGCATTGGTGACGCACGGGGCAGGAGAATAGGCACCCATGCCGCCGGTATTGGGGCCCTGATCGCCATCCAGCAACGCTTTATGATCCTGAGAAGAATCTAGCGGTAACACGGTATCGCCGGAGACAATAAACAAACAACTCGCTTCTTCTCCGACCAGACATTCCTCGATAATTACCTGCGACCCGGCCTCACCAAATGAGTTTCCAGCCAGCATATCGCGCACGGCATCAATAGCCTCTTTTTCGCTTTGCGCCACTATCACGCCCTTGCCAGCCGCCAGGCCGGAAGCCTTGACCACAATCGGCGCACCCCAGCTGCGAATCGTATCTATCGCTTCTTCCAGATCCACATGCACTTCAAAACGCGCCGTCGGCACGCCGGCCTCATACATCAGCCGTTTCGAGAATGATTTGCTGCCTTCCAGGTTAGCCGCCGCCTTGTCCGGCCCGAACACCGCGAAACCTTCTTCACGCAGTCTGTTGCCCAGCCCTGCCACCAACGGTACTTCCGGCCCGACGACAACCAGGCCCGGTTGTTCGGTTTTCGCCAGTGCAACCAGTCCGTCAATATCTTCAGCACCAACCGCCACGCAACGCGCGTCACGGGCAATGCCCGGATTACCCGGCGCGCATACCACTTCGCTGACCGAAGGGGAGCGCTTCAGTTTCCAGCACAACGCATGCTCACGACCACCGCCGCCGACTACGAGAACTTTCATGGATACCTCATTGGTCTGCTACATATCCTGTAGCAGAAACAGGCAAGGCTAGGAGATTGAAAAACTTAGGCAAGCCGGAAGACTCAACCGTTTAGCCGCCGATGGCCTGAAATATACCCCGGATAATATCGGTCGGCGTCGGCGGGCATCCATGGATGATGACATCTACGGGAATAATATCAGACACCGCGCCGGCAATGGCATAATTGTCTTTACCAAAGACGCCGCAATTGGCAGCGCAGTCGCCCATGGCAACCACCAGTGCCGGTTGCGGCATGGCATCGAAGGTCATTTTCAGAGCCGTTTCCATATTGCGTGTCACCGGGCCTGTCACCAGCAACATATCGGCGAAACGGGGGCTGGCAGTGAAATGGATGCCGAAACGCTCGATATCGTAATAGGCGTTGTTGGTGGCATGAATCTCCAACTCGCAGCCGTTGCAGGAACCGGCATCGACAGCGCGAATCGCTAATGAGCCGGCAAAGCGTTTGCGAATGACGGGGGCCAGCTGCTCACCAAGCCGTTCAATCTCGTTGTTTGCATCACCCAGCGGTTCGGTGACCGAACCGACCTTGGCTAACTGTCTCAGAATTCTGATCATGTTGTACTCATACCGTGCTCACAGGTCGTTACCCGAATACGAGCAGTTGAAGGATTTGTTGTTGAGCGGGAAATCGGGCACCGGCACTTCACGTACGGCCAGTTCCAGCCCCAACCAGTTAATCACCGACGGGTCGCGTACGAAATAACGGTCAAGGCATCCATCCTCGCCAAAACGTAGCCAGCAGGCAATTTCACCGCGCCACGACTCAATGGCGGAAAATCCCGAAATACCTGGCTCGGGTGCTTGCCAATCGGCTCGAATCTCGCCCTCGGGCAGATTTTCGAGCAACTGGATAATCATACGCGCCGAATCGGAAATCTCTTCAAAACGTACCCATACGCGCGTGGACACATCGCCGAGCTTGCCCTGCGCCACGTTGACATCCAGATCATCATAGGGTGGATATGCTTCCTCGATACGCTCATCCGGATAATCGCCCGAAGCACGACCAGCATAGCCCAGCAAGCCAATATCGCGGGCATCGTCGATACTGACCTGGCCAGA
>CAYUBK010000096.1:0-7605 GCA_964442955.1 uncultured Zetaproteobacteria bacterium
AATTGCGCAATATCGCCATCATCGCTCACGTTGACCATGGCAAAACCACACTGGTTGATGAACTGCTGAAACAGTCCGGCACCCTGGACGCCCGCGCCGATATTGAAACGCGCGTCATGGATTCCAACGACCTCGAAAAAGAACGCGGCATTACAATTCTGGCCAAGAACACAGCCATTCAATACGGCGACACCCATATCAATATCATCGACACCCCCGGCCATGCCGACTTTGGCGGTGAAGTTGAACGCATCCTGAATATGGTCGATGGCGTCGTATTGCTGGTTGATGCGCGTGAAGGCCCGATGCCACAGACCAAGTTCGTGACTTCCAAAGCGTTGGCGCTGGGTCTGAAACCCATCGTCGTCGTCAACAAAATCGATCGTGAAGGCTCCGACCCGGATAACGTTGTTGATCTCACTTTCGATCTGTTTGCCTCGCTCGGTGCCACCGATGATCAGCTGGATTTCCCGGTTGTCTATGCTTCCGCCAAAAATGGTTACGGCATGCTCGATTTGTCTGAAGAGTCCGATAACCTGACCTGTCTGTTCGATACCATCATGGAACATGTGCAGCCGCCCGAGGGCGATGCCGATGCACCCTTGCAAATGCTGGCCACGACGCTGGACTGGGATGATTATATCGGTCGCATCGTGATTGGTCGCATGGCCAATGGCCGCATCAAGACCGGTCAGGATATCACGGTCGTTCATGCCGATTCCTCAACTGAAAATTACAAGATCAGCAAGTTACTCGGCTTCCACGGCCTGGATCGGGTGGAAATTGAAGAAGCTGAAGCTGGCGATATTGTTGCCGTTGCAGGCATTGAACATATCAATATCGGTGAAACTATTGCCGAAAAAGACAACCCCATCGCCCTGCCGGTCATTCATGTCGATGAACCAACCCTGACCATGGAATTACATGTCAACAAGTCACCGTTAGCCGGAACCGAAGGCAAATTCATCACCACACGTCAGATTCGCGATCGCCTGATGAAAGAAGTCAGAACCAACGTGGCCATGCGCGTGGAAGAAACCGATTCACCGGATGTGTATAATATATCTGGTCGTGGCGAACTGCATATTGGCATTTTACTGGAAACCATGCGTCGCGAAGGTTTTGAAATGGCCGTATCGCGTCCGCATGTGATTGTGCGTGAAATTGATGGTATCAAGCAGGAACCATACGAAAGCGTCACGGTTGATGTGGAAGCTGAATATCAGGGTGCAGTGATTGAAAAGCTCGGTAAGCGCGGCGCAGAAATGACCCATATGCAGGGCAATGACGATGGTTCCACCCGCATTGAGTTCATGTGCCCGACCCGTGGCTTGATTGGTTACACCTCTGAATTCCTGACCGATACGCGTGGCACCGGCATTATGCATCATGTATTCCACGAATACGGCCCGTTCATTGGTTCATTGCCGGGAGGCCGCGTCAATGGCGTGCTGATTTCCATGGAAGATGGTGAATCAGTGGCCTTCGCACTGTGGAAATTGCAGGAGCGCGGCAAGATGTTTATCGGTTCCAACACCAAGGTCTATGAAGGCATGATTATCGGCATCAACAACCGCGATTCCGATATGACTGTCAACCCGATCAGGGAAAAGAAACTGACCAATGTACGCTCTTCCGGTAAGGATGACGCCATTGACCTGGTGACACCATTGAATCTGAGTCTGGAACGCGCCATTGAATTCATCTCCGACGATGAATTGGTGGAAATCACGCCAACGTCCATTCGCCTGCGCAAACGCTTTCTGAAAGAACACGAACGCAAACGCGCCACCCCGAAAACCAAAAAGTAAGTAACTAGTCAAACGATTCTGATAAGGCTGCCTGCGGGCAGCCTTATTTCATCCAGGTTGGTTTGCCCAATTGATGGATGCGTCCGGCAATGTGCTGCTGTAGCAGAAACAGGGTTTTATAGATTGCATCCCGCTGACCTGCATCGGACTGTAGTTTAACCCCGACACGTACCCCTGTTTCCATTTTTTGCACCCAGCACACACGGGCACCTTTTAATGTCAGCAGTGCGCCCAGTTTGAAGGTACAGTCAATCATGTCTCCAGCCCGAATCTGCGCTCCGGCCCCTAGCATTAACCCCATGCCCGTGCATGAAAGATCAACCAGTATCGCTTCACCCTGTTGGCCCGAACCAGCATAGCGAACAGTTGTCGGCTTTTCCAGTTGAACACGCACTTCGCTACGGTTTTCCTGGCAGGCCTGAACAACATCAATGAGCGACAGGTTCAATGCCATCCGTTTACACTGAAAGGCTCTGACCAGCAGATTATATTTACGGTCTGGGCTGGAAATCAGTGCATCTGTCGGTTCTCTGGCCGCAGAAAACACCCGCCCCAATTCTTCTGTCGCTTTAACATGCAATTGATGTTCACCGTCAAAACGAACAAAGGGCACTTTGGCAGTGACTGGTACCTCGTTGAAATAATTATGAAAATGAACCGTTCCAGCCTCAAGCCAGCCCGCTTTGCATTCGGCCAGAACCCGGGATTTTCGTTCCAGATCAATCGACTGTTGCCAGCTTCTGTCCGCTGCATTCACGACTGCTTCCTGCAAACCATTAAAGCGCTCTATACAAGCAGAAAACTGCTGCACCTGTTGACGAATATCATCGGGTTGAGAGTGTGCTATCAGATCCTGAACGCTCTGCCATTCGCAGCGCAGCAATGCGGCAAGAATTTTTCCAACCGCGATATTCGATTTGAACAATTCAATTGCCAGTGTATCCATGGAGCAATCAATCTGCTCACCCAGAATCACGGCAGCTACGCGTTTGAGATGCAAATCGTCGACAACAGATAAGTCCTGTTTAAGTAAATCGATGATTTGTTTCTGCATGGTTTTCTGATCCGGCATAGTCTTGATCCTGTTAGCTATATTAACATGAAAAAATCATGCTCGTTACAACATAGCAGGCTAAGCTAAGCAACTTCTTTCCATGCATCCAGCATGGGAAAATATAGCGCGGTTCTGATATTCCGATTCGGTTCCAGTTGACTCAGAATGGAACGATAACGATGCAATTGCGTAGCATGCCGTTGCACTTCGATATCCAGAAACGCTTCCAGATCACCGCCTTCGTGGGTGGCGGTTTTGTAATCGATAATCCAGCGAACACCGTCCGCATCAATAAAGCTTCGATCAATGGCGTGATGGGAAATGCGATCATCATATTCCAAACTCAGTGCCCATTCTTGATGCACCTGCTGATGGTGCCCCGATAGTATCCATTTTCCTTTCTCACTATTCAGCACACGCTGCAAACCACCCGTACAACGCGCCAAAGCGCCCTTTAGCATAACGCCTGACAGACCATCGCCAACCAGCATGCGGGACATCCGTTTTAACGCCACCCGAGTGTGATGATCACCCCAATGTTCAATGCCTGTCTGTGCAACGTATTGCAGCGCGGCATGCACCGCATTACCGACAGGCGCAGCCTCGGCGCCGGCCCATATATATTCGGTTTCCAACTCGCTTTGATTCGCTGGCTCAAGCGGCGCCAGGTCGGAAACGCATTCCACCCTTTGCAATGGCATCTGACTGGTTTTCGCGGATAAATGAATCGATTCAATAGGATGCAGATGCGCGCCGAAGCATGCTTCGCCGTTGGACAAGAGCAAATGCAATAACGACCCTGTTGCCGCCTCTCCCTTGCTTTCAGACACATGGCCAAGCATGTGGAGTACCGTTTCCGGACGCGTACAAGCCACATAAAGTAAGCGTTTCAACTCATTGTTATATTTATTATTTTCTATTTTATTTACAAGCGAATAAAGATCATCTTTCTGGCGCGTGGAGGCTTTCGCCGCAATCAAGGGCATGGCTCCGCCGCAGACCGGAACTTCGGTAAAAGCCAGCAATGGCGCATCAGCATTGGCTCCCTTGTGCCCAAGCCCCGGTAATATGACCGTATCCCATTGCAAGCCTTTAGCACCATGCATGGTCAGCAACTCCACTTGCCCGGCGGCATCGGATGCATCGGGTGCGGCATAGAGTTTTTCCAGTCGTTCATCGAACAGCGAGAAATCGACACGCCCCCCCTCCTCTAACGATTCGATCAGAGACAGCGCCGCATCCACATTCTGACTGACTGTGGCATCCATCAGGGCTGGCATGGACAGCCGCGACCATGCCGCTTGCAGTAAATCGCGCACGGGCACTTTTCCACTTGCAGAGACACACGGATTCAGTGCCTGCCGGAGAAATGTAATACGCGCCTGCGCATCCACGCTCAAACATTTAAACAGCGTATCATCCATAATCAAAGACCAAACCGGTTCAGCATGCCCTTCCAGCAGCACATGCATATCGTAAGCTTCCAAACCGCAACAGGGCGCGCGTAATAGCGCCGCCCACGATTCCCGATCCGCCGGATGCAAAAGCGCCCGCAACAAAGCGCGCAATAAACGCACCTCCGGCCTGCTATTCAGTGGCAGGATATTGATGGCGCGAAAGGCAATGCCTGCGGCACTCAAGGCCGGCATGATGGCGTGTAAATGTTTGCGTGAACGTGCCAGAATACCGATGCGCTGCCCTGATTCGGACGGCAATGCCTCGCGAACCAGATCAACCACATAATCGGCTTCCAGTGCTGCATCCTTGCCCGTTTGCAGATGAAGATTCACCGAACCGGCATGTGACAAGGCGGCCACAGCAGGCGCATGCGGCACCGCACCGGAAACCACATCCTGCCGATCAGGGAAAATCGACTGGAATGCAGCATTCACCCAATCCACAATCGCAGGCGAAGAACGGAAATTGCGTTGCAATTGAAGCGCTTCCACAACAGGCAAACCCGCTTCATTACTGGCTGCATTGAGAAACAGGCCGACTTCGGCCTTGCGGAATCGATAAATCGATTGCATAGGATCACCGACCATAAACAGACTGCGATGGCGGCCATCACCAGCCTGCCAGCCATCGGTCAGACATTGCAACAATCGCATTTGCAATAATGATGTATCCTGGAATTCATCGACGAGAATATGGTGGATGCGATAATCCAGCTTCATCAGCAGATCGCCCGGCACAGCGTCGTTGGCACCAAGCGCATCCATGGCGCGCAGTGCAATCTCGGTGAAATCGGCTTCGCCCTGCTGTCCGACTAGCTGTTGCAGATGTTTATTGGCCAATACCAGCAGCACAAACAGCGATTCCAATACCTGCCATTGCTGATCATCCATGCGCGGACTGGCAGGCAATCCGCGCAGTGCATGCAAGGCTTCTGCCAATTCCGGCGTGGTCGCCAACCAATCAAGCAGTCGTTTGAACTGGTCTTTGGGTGCAGAAAAATCTTTTCCGGCGGGAAAACCAAGCCGGACAGTCACGCCGCGCGGCTTGCGAAAATCAGCTTTATTCCCCACCAGCAGAAAGTCGGCAATGATCTTCCATGACTCCAATGACTCCAAATCCGCATCTGGCCATTCAAATGATTGCAGTATTTCATCCTGCTTCTGCTCGCCAGCGAAGCGCATCAGGTCGGGCAACTCCCCTCTCGCCTGCATCGGCATCAACGCATCGCAGTCCACCAATGTCTGCATCATGATGTCAGCCAGATTGGATTCCAGCATCTGCCGTAACCCCGTCATATCGCGTCCATGCTCGGCAATATCTGTTAGCCACTGCTCGCGTTTGGCCAGCATATCGGCCAGCAATTTGATCACCGCCACCGCATTGTGATCCTGATGCAGCAATACACCCTCCGCCGCATCGGGAAAATCGCGCATCGCTTCATTCAGCGCCGATTCCGCTGCCTCGCGATACATGGCCAGCGCATGTTCGGATGGGGTTGGCATTGCGCCCATGCCGGACAGCAAGGGCAGTTGGCGCGCCAAAGAGAAAGTTAAACTATCCAGCGTCATAATCCGCAAACGCGCCGAATGACGCTCTAAATGCCACCCCTTTTCAGCGGAGCGTTGCATGGCCTGTTGCGCCAGAGTCCACGTTTCCATTTTATGCGTTTCGCTCGCATCAGGTTGCGGAGCAGTGAGCGATTCCAGCACCCGCCGCCGCATTTCAGCCGCCGCCTTGCGTGTAAACGTGAGTGCCAGGATTTCTTCCGGTTCCTCCACGATAACCAACAAAGCCAGAATCCGCTGGGTGAGCAATTCCGTTTTTCCGGAACCGGCTGGTGCCTGTACCAGAAATGAACCGGCTGGATGCCGCGCTCTTTGCCGAACCTCAGTACTCATGTTTCAGTACCATCACGAAAACCTATTTCATCAATCCTGCAAATCGCTTCCAGACCGCAATATTTGCATGCATTCGCATCACGCGGCGACACATCGCAACGCCCCTCGACAAACTCTGTCGCCAACGCATTGATCGATGATTTCCATTCATCCAGTACATCCTGCCAATCATCCGGCCTGCCCCGCTTGCCATCGCAAGGCGCAATACCATCAATGCCGATTTCCTCGCCGCATAATCCTTCATAAGCCATATCGCCGCTGCGCACCCGCGCAAAGGCCACGGCATCATCCATGCCCAAGCCTGCCGCCAGCGCATATTGCGGCAACTGCGGTTCCACGATCCGCCCCTTACCTTCTGCATCCACCAACCATGTAGCCGTGGATTGTTTGGCACCGGTTTTGTAATCAATCAATATATTGCGCCCTGTCGCATCCACATCCATGCGATCTGCTTTGATTTTGACTGTAAATTGTTGATCGGTGTTTTCCGGCAGTTGCATCTGATATTCCTGCTCTATCGCCGTCACCTTAAAATCGGGGCGCTGCAATTCCACTTCCAGCCATGCCAGCAACACGCGCTGCATACGTTTTTTCTCATATTCACGCGTCCGGCTATCTGTGGCCACATAAGCTTTCGACCATGCATGTTCAATCGCTGCATCAATCAGGGCTGCCCTTTCATCATCGCTAAGTGCTTCCAGTGCGGCACGCCGTTCCAGGTTCCGCCAGATAAATTCCAGCGCCAGGTGAATCAATGAACCCTTACTTTTCGCCTCAATGCCCGGCGCAGTTTCATCCAGCGCCGTGATGCCAAGCCGGTGCGCCGCAAAGGCTCTGAACGGGCAGGCGGATTGATTGCGAATAATCGAAGTGCCGCCATGTACGCTTTGACCTTCTGGCAATGGTACTTCGGACATATCATCCATGTTCTCCATCGCCAACTGCATTGCTTCCATTTCAATCATAATGCATGTCTGAAGTTCAAGATCAGCGACAAAGGATGAGGGAAGCACTTCCTTTTCATCGCGCTGTTTGGCATACGAAATGTCCACACAGGGCGCTGATCGCAGCAACGAATCCCACAGCCGCTGCGATGCGTCATAAACCACTGCCCCGCTACTCATCGGCAGCGCATATTGCTTCTGCACGCTGGCAGGCAATAAGGGGTATGGACGCACCGGCGGCGGGAAGGCTTCTTCATCCAGTCCCATAACTAACACATGGTCGAAGCGCAGGCCGGATATTTGCGACAGCGGCAGCACGACCACATTGGCGTATTGGGCCGCCTCCGTCAGCCGGACTTCCGAACAGCCGGTGCGCAGCAAGGACAAGAATTTAGCCCACGACAGTGTTTCGCCCATCGCATCCACGGCCACCAGCGAAA
>CAYUBK010000097.1:0-7580 GCA_964442955.1 uncultured Zetaproteobacteria bacterium
CCATGATAAAACCATCACGATCCACATCCCATGGACGGGAAGCACGTTCCGGTTCATCATTGCGTGTAGAGAGGGCACGGGAAGCACTAAAACCACCCACAGCCAGTTCACAGATACAAGCTTCCGTACCGCCGGCAATCATTGCATCGGCCTTACCACTGGCAATAATCTCAAAAGCTTCGCCAATCGCATGGGTTGCCGTAGCACAAGCTGTTACCGTCGCTACATTCGGACCCTTGGCACCGGTGAGCATCGATACCCAGCCGGATGCCATATTGATAATAGTCATCGGAATAAAGAACGGGGAAATCTTGCGAGCCCCGCCCTTTTCATAAGCACGCATGGTTTTCTCAATCGAAGGCATGCCGCCAATTCCGGATCCGATCGCCACGCCGACACGGTCAGCATTAGATTCGGTAATTTCCAGACCGGATTGCTTTAAAGCCATCTCTGAAGCAGCAATACCATACTGAATGAAGGTATCCATTTTGCGGGCATCTTTACGATTAACATAATCAGCAGGATTAAAATCAGGCACTTCACCAGCAATCGTACAGGCCATACCCGCTGCCTCAGCATCGAAATGGCTGATACGGCGAATACCCGATTTTCCTGCAATAAGATTATTCCAGCTCACATCGGTGCCGGTACCCAATGGGGTAACCAGCCCAATGCCTGTGACGACAACGCGTCTGGTCATATTATGCTGCTTTGGCGGCGATATAGTCGATGGCGTTCTGAACGCTCTGGATGCCTTCAGCATCTTCATCCGGAATCTCGACATCGAATTCTTCTTCGAATGCCATTACCAGTTCTACCGTGTCCAGTGAATCAGCACCCAGATCATCTACGAAAGACGAATCAGGGTTGATTTCACCCTCATCAACATTCAGCTGATCGGATACGATTTTAATAATTTTAGCTTCGATTTCTGCAGACATAAGTCCTCCCGAAAGTTTGTAGGTGCGGCTTCTATCATAAGGCCCATATGCGCACAAGTATGGACTCTTTTTAAAGCCTGCGTGCAGGCATTTAAAAATGCTACATATACATGCCGCCGTTGACGTGCAGTACTTGTCCGGTGATGTAAGCTGCTGAGTCAGCGGCCAGAAAACAAACGGCAGCAGCGATATCTTCCGGCTGCCCCAGTCGCCCCAATGGCACCTGAGATGTCAGCTGGGCATGGGCATCTTCACCCAAGTCCGCAGTCATATCGGTTTCAATAAAACCGGGCGCTACAGCATTAACCGTAATATTGCGCGAACCGATTTCGCGTGCCAGCGAACGGGTCATGGCTTCAACACCACCCTTGCTGGCGCAGTAATTCAACTGACCCGGATTGCCCATACCGGCTACCACCGACGAGATGTTGATAATCCGTCCGCCCCGTGCCTTCATCATCGGGCGCAACGCCGCCTGTATGGCATGGAATACGGATGACAGGTTGGTGTCGATCACTGCATCCCATTCCTCAGCTTTCATACGCATGGAAATATTATCGCGGGTGATGCCGGCATTATTGACCAGCACGTTCAGGCCGCCAAAATGTTTCACGGTTTGTTTCACAAAGCCCTGAATCTGCTCGCGATCAGAGACATCAACGGCGCAAGCCAATACGTCGACACCGGAGGCTTCACGAATTTTCTCCGCTGCCTGATCAATGGTTTGCTGCCGGGTGCCGCAGATGGCCAGATTGAAGCCGGCTGCTGCCAGCTTGTTTGCCACCACAAAACCGATACCACGGCTGGCCCCAGTAACCAGTGCTGTTTTTACATCACTCATATCGCCCATATTACTTACTCTCCTGCGATGCCGCTGATGCTGGCAGCTATCTGATCCGGATTCAGGCTAATGCTAACGGTCATAGTGCGATCAATGCGTTTAACCAGGCCCGACAATACCTTTCCCGGCCCCATTTCCACGCCCTGCATGATGCCCAAGGCCGCTAGCTTTTGTACAGTTTCAGTCCAGCGCACCGGTGAAACAAGCTGCGCCACCAGCGCCGCCCGAATCTTCGCCACATCCTGCTCTGGCGTGGCTCCGGCATTGCCCCATACCGGGCATGATGGCGTATGAATTTCAATTTCCTGCAAACGTAGCGTCATGGCATCAGCTGCCGATTGCATCAACGGTGTGTGCGATGGTGCGCTCACCGCCAACGGCAAGGCGCGCCTGGCTCCAGCTTCTTTCGCAGCAATCATCATACGCTCAACAGCCGCCGCATGACCGGCTACCACCAGCTGGCCCGGGCAATTATAATTGGCCGCCCATACTTTTTCATTCTCGTCAGAGGACGATACACACAGTTCTTCCACCACATCGTCGGCCAGACCAAGAATTGCCGCCATGCTGCCGATGCCGGCTGGCACAGCCTCAGTCATGGCACGCCCGCGAAAAGCCACCAGTTGAACCGCATCAGTAAAACCAATCGCACCAGCTGCGACCAATGCGGAATATTCACCAAGCGAGTGCCCTGCCATCTGACTGGCTTCTGCACCACCCTTTTCGCGCCACAAACGCAGCATAGCCGTGGACGCAGTCAACAACGCCGGCTGGGTAAATTCAGTTTGTCCGAGTTTGTTATCAGCATCGTCCCGAATCAACGCCGCCATATCATAGCCAAGCGCGTCCGAGGCTTCTTCCAGCGTCTGGCGCACCACGTCCTGGCCTGCGAATGCATTCAGCATACCTTTGGATTGCGAGCCCTGTCCGGGAAATAAAAATACTAAATCAGCCACCTTGACATTCCTCATTCATTTAATCTTTCAATTCTAATGTTTTGCCTTTGCTTCTCATTCGCGTTTATCCGTGTCCATCTATCACCAGGGGAGCTTCTCTAACTACGCCATTCACCTTCTGGTTCCTGCCTGTGACTTTCTTATGCATCCTTTGCGGTGAAAATCTTTGATTAGATCTTTGATCTCTATTATTTTGACCAGCGCAGCAGATTTGCGCCCCATGCGAAACCGCCGGCAAACGCTTCCAACAGAATCAACTGTCCTTTCTCCAGACGACCGGACTGGTATAAATCATGCAAAGCCAGCGGCACGCTGGCGGAAGATGTATTGCCATGCTTCTCAACAGTCAGTGCCACACGATCCATATCCATTTTTAGCTTTTTAGCTGTCGCCTGAATAATGCGGATATTGGCCTGATGAGGCACCAGCACATCGATATCGCAGTCACTGAATTCATATTTATCCAGAATCTCCGTTACCACAGAACCCAGCTTGTTCACAGCCACGCGAAAGACTTCATTGCCCTTCATTTCCACCGCCGCAGTACCGGCAGAGTCCAGAGAGAAATCGGCCGCCTGATGATGCCTTTCCGGACTGGATGGCGGATGCGGATGATCCGCTTTCAACAGATCGCGATAAGAACCATCGGCATGCAATATCGACCCGATCAAACCATTTTCAGCATCCGGTTCTCCAGCCTCCAGCACCACGGCGCCAGCCCCGTCGCCGAATAAAATACAAGTACCGCGATCCGTCCAGTCAACAATGCGGCTCATCGCTTCTGCACCAATCAATAGCACGCGTTTATACATGCCGGCGCGCATCATGCCTTCGACCTGCGCCAGGCCGTAGACAAATCCGGAACAAACCGCCTGAAGATCCCAGGCCGGGAAATCCTTGCCGCCCAGCTTGGCCTGCACAACCGTCGCAGTGGCCGGGAAAATCAGATCGGGGGTGGTCGTACTCACCACCAGCGCATCAATATCATCAATGCCAATGCCCGCATCAGCCAGGGCCAATTTGGCCGCCTCAACGGCCAGGTCGGAGGTCATCTGATCTTCAGCAATAATATGTCTTTCCTTGATGCCAGTACGCTCGGTGATCCACTGATCGGTGGTATCAACCAACTGCTCCAGTTCGGCATTGGTCATCACGCGTTCAGGCAGGTAGCCGCCAATGCCAACAATATGCACAGAAGCCATGCTCATATTTCCACCCACTCCTGTACCGATTCAGTGATACGATCAGTCAGATTCTCGCTGACCTCTTTGCAAGCCACGGCAATTGCACTGACAAAACCCTCGGCATCAGTGCCGCCATGGCTTTTCACCACAATGCCGTTCAGACCGAGCAGCGGTGCGCCATTATATTTACCCGGATTAACTTTATCTTTAAACCGCTTTAAGGCGCTGCTCGCCAACAATGCGCCGGCTTTGGAAACCACATCGGAGGTCAGTTCAGCTTTCATGCTGTCAGCCAGGAAACGTGCAGTTCCCTCCATGGTTTTCAGTGCCACATTGCCGACAAAGCCATCACAGACTACGACATCGACATCATTGCCGGACAGATCGGTACCCTCGACATTGCCGATATAATTCAGTGCTGTTTCGCTCAGTTTGGTGGATGTTAATTTGATAATATCGGTGCCTTTAATTTCTTCACTACCGATATTGAGCAGACCCACACGTGGATTTTCAATGCCTTCAGCAGCCTGCATATAACATGAGCCCATGATAGCGAACTGCACCAGATGATCGGAAGTGCATTCGGAATTGGCTCCGGCGTCAAGCATCAGCGTACGCCCGTGATTAACTGCCGGAACCATGGATGCAATCGCCGGCCTATCAATACCCGGCAATGTACGCAGAATCACCTTGGAAATCGCCATGAGCGCGCCGGTATTACCTGCCGACACCAGTGCATCCCATTCGCCATCGCGTACCATAGCCGCGCCAATATGGATGGATGAACCTTTCTTCCGGCGCAACGCATGTGTGGGAGAGTCGCACATACCCACCACTTCCGTGGCGGGAACCAGGGCTACCTTGCTTTCAAGGCCACGTGCCTGCAACAGGGGTAGAATTACCTCTTCCTGCCCGACAATACCGAGCTTCGGCGTGACTGGAAACTGTTTGATAAATGTAGCTGAAGACGCCATCTCCAGAGCATCAATCACCATCGCCGGAGCACTGTCGCCGCCGTGCCCATCAACCAGAATGCGCATCTTGCGATCCTGTTGCGTAACGCCTTTGATGGAGCTGGAATCTGGGTCAGGCAAAGATATAACTTTGGGTCAAATGGGCGAATTAATCTTCAGAAGAAGATTTAACTTCACGGCCCTTGTAGGTGCCACAATGCGGACAGGCATGGTGCGGACGCATCATTTCACCGCATTCCGGGCATTCGGACATGCCGGCCGGAACAATACGGTCATGCGCACGACGCATATTGCGCTTGGATGCGCTGGTTTTTCTCTTTGGTACTGCCATTTCTCTCTCCTGCAAGACTGATCAAACCATGATCCGTCTTAAAAACTCATTTACTCTCGCTACTCATGCCGTTGTTCAGTCGTTATTCAAATTCAAACCGCGCAAAGCTGCAAAAGGATGTTCGCTGTTATCCTGCTTACACTGACAGGTTTCCCTGTTCAAATCGACGCCGCAACCCTGACACAGACCCTGACATGAATCACTGCAAATCACATCGGATTTCCAGGCCAGCCAGATATCTTCACGCAGGATATCCAGCATATTAATCTCACCCGGCGGCATCACGTATTCGCATGCGCTTTCAGATGCTCCATGTTCTGACTCGCTGCCAAGCTGAAATTCCCACTCGCTGCGCCCTTCTGAAGACCAGTCAAACGCAGCATTGCAACGACTACACTGACGCTTGATCTTACCCTGCCATTGTCCGCACAACCGAAATACGGCACCGATCCGCTCAAGCTCAGCTTGCCAATGTACATCAGACACCAACTCGGATACAGCCTTAACTGAGCCAATATCCGGGTTCCGCAGCAGGGCCATGGGCACATCTGTATCCCATTGCCTGCCGGTAACTGCAAGGTTCTGCAATGTCACAAGCCAGTGCCCTTGCATAGCCAACCTCCAGACGGTTCCAAAACAGGCGCGCATTATCAATAAAGGCTGTTGGCGGTCAAGCCTTGTTTTCCACCCAGCTTCAGCCACCAGTATAGTCCGTTTGATCAATATTTAACAGACCGAACCTATGATTGCGGATGATGATTGCGAATCAAAGCAAAAGCATTTGGTTCATAAACCATCCGCCCGAAACTGTAAGCTTCATCACGTCTTTCGCATTCTGGCTCTGTAGGCTTCGCATCCAGATCAATCAATACAGTGTTGAAACTTGACACACCTGTTTGGCACAGTGATTGCTCTCTTACATTAAATACATACTATGCACAGCAAAAGGAGAAAGTAATGGTATTGAAACTTATGCTCGGACTGGTTTGCGCCCTGATGATTGCAGCACCCGACCATGCCATTGCTTCAAACATCGCATCACCTTCTATTCGCCAGCAATCCAGCCCCGATTTGCAACAGCGACTGGAAGCCAGCATCAAACATCTGCACCTGAATAAAGCCGTCAAACAAAAACGTTTGTCTATTGCTCTGGTTGATATAACGGATCCATCCGCCCCCAGCCTGGCGCAAGTTAATGGTGACGAAATGGTATATGCCGCCAGCCTGCCGAAAATCGCTGTGTTACTGGCCGCGTTTGAACGTATCGCACACGGAAAAATGACGTTAAATGATCAAACGCGCCAAACCATGACCAGGATGATCCGCTATTCATCCAACAAAGATGCCACTGCCATGATCAGGAAGGTGGGCAAAAATTACATCAATCAGGTGTTGGAATCTCCTAAATACAAACTCTACGACCCGAAATTCAACGGCGGCCTCTGGGTGGGCAAGGAATATGCCAGCGGCACAGCTTTCCATCGCGATCCTCTGCATCACCTATCGCATGGCGCTACAGCCATACAGGTTGCCCGTTTCTACTATATGCTGGAAACAGGCAAGCTTGTTTCTCCCGAATCGTCTCGTGAAATGAAAAATATCCTGTCCAAACCCGGCATCCATCACAAGTTCGTGAAAGGTTTACGCAATACCGATGCAAAAATATACAGAAAATCAGGTAGCTGGCGCTCCTACCATGCCGACAGCGCCCTGATTGAACATCATGGTCGCACCTATATCGCTGTGGCTCTGGCCAATGATGCCAAAGGTGGCGTCTGGATGACTCGCCTGATTCATGAAATGGATCATATCATTTTTCAGCATGCTGACTATGTTGCCCAGACCCATGCGGCAAAAGTTGCAAGAGCAGCGCCAACTCCGACAAAACATCTGATGTAAGTCACAGTCACTCTCTGAAAAAGCCCGGCAAGCCTCCAGCTCGCCGGGCTTTTTTATTGCTCAAAGCACGATTCCCCAGCCATTCTTGTTCTGAATTCCTTACGCAACAACACCAACGTAAAGCCCCAGGCAATACAAATCAGCAACAGCAACCAGCTCAAATCAGCACTGGCCAGACTGAATGGAAGCCATTGTGTTAACATCAGAATCAAGAAAGAACTCAATACTTTAAACAAACGATAACCAAACATATCAATCCAGGCTTTCGCCTGAAAAATCAGTAACGGATTCACAGAAATATATAACAATTCTTTCGAGGCTCGGTTGATTGAATACGATAATCCCCGATCAGCAATTTTAAGTACAGAACCAGCCATCAGGCCAGGCGCAGCCATAAAAAATAAAGAACTGAAAAACATCGCTATCGGTTGCGCACTTAATCCGGCGATCACGC
>CAYUBK010000098.1:0-7549 GCA_964442955.1 uncultured Zetaproteobacteria bacterium
AGGGAGGTGCTGATCAAAGCATGACTTGCGCCCCTGCATCCAAAATACGTGATTTCTGCGTTAAAGACTTGAGCAATAGCGGCGCTATTACTTGCAGTCTTTGCCTTGAAATCACGTAGTTGAATTGCAGTTGCATCAAGCCAGCTTTAACCAGCACTTTCCTGCGTTTCTCGAAGCATTTTCGGATTAGTGGTGATCGCCTTCTTCTTTCAACTCTCGGGCAAACACGTCTTTATTTGAACCAATCAGCACAATCAAAATGAATGAATAGATAAAGGTTGAAAGCATAATCACACCCACCACAATTGCCTTGAACATTTCCAGATGTTCAAACGAAGCCGGAATCATCATCAGCATCACCACGGACAAACCGCCCTTGATGCCCGCAAAGGTCAGTACACCCCACCAGCGGAAATTTACATTGGTCATTTTATCGGTTTGATTGGTCAGGATGGCAAACTTGGCCATCATGGCGGCGCGGATGAGCGTTGTGGCCAGGAACATGGCCAGGATTTCTGTTTTATATTGCCATAGCAGATCAAGATTAATGATTTCCGCCATGGCGACAAACAGCATGGTGTTAGCCACAATGGCCAGTAAACCAATATCCTCTTTGGTGCGCATATGACGATCGCGCTCTTCCACTGTTGCCTTGATGGTATCAATCGCATGTTGAATCAGGTTGCGTGAACTGGGAACATGTGATGATTCACGCTGTATTTCGTCTTCTTCATGTTCGATTCGCGACTCATCATCAGCAACTTCCTTGCTCATGATATGATGAACCGTCACGGTGGCAAAGATGCAACTCAGGATGCCAGACAGATGCGTGTGCGAATGACTGCCCAGCAGATTCAGCAGTGCATAGAAATGCTCTGCAACTTCAAAAGCGCCATAACCGGTCAAGATCAACACGAGCAATTCGGCAATGCGATTCTCTGTGCTTTTCATGCCGATCAGACCCAGATATCCAACAACAACGCCCAGCAAGGCAGAGCCCAATACGACAATGGCACTGGTTTCAGCGACATAACCGAAGGTGATTTCACCGCCTTCCAGTGCGTACAGGCCGACAAAGACAAATACGATCAGCGCCGTGGCGTCATTGAATAGGCTTTCGCCTTCACACAGGATTTTCAACCGGTGCGGCAGTTCAAAGTTAGAAAAAATACTCACTACGGAAACAGGATCGGTAGCCAGCACCATGGCAAACAATACAATAATGGCCGGTATCGAAAGATGATACTGGCCGAACAGCATGTCTCCGATTAACAATGCAACCACAACGGATAGAGCCACAGCTACAATTGCCAGATAGAACAGGCTCAGACCATGCTCCTTCAACTCGCTAACCTTTAACTCCAGTGAATCGGCAATCAGTAGCACTGGCAATAACAAAATTACCAGTTCAGCAAAATGTTCGGCATCGCCGGACAACATAAAAGCACTGCCAAATACGGCATGAAAGCCGAATGACAGGGCAATTAAACCAACCGGGGATGGCACATTGAGTTTATCTTCCAGTTGAAGTGCCAGGTACAAAATCGCAGCGATGGAGAGAACAGTTATAATCATGGTTCAGGCTTCCTTAGTGTCTATGATTTGATACGTTGAAATGAACTCAGCAAAATTGGGGCCACTTGTTTATGATTACCGTGTAAAAAGCCCATCCATCACACTTTTTACGACTTCATCACGTCAGTATTCTTCACTTCTGTATTCATCGTTTCAGTATTCTTCATTTCTGTATTGATATCACCCTAACAGCACAAAGGCAATAAATGTAGCATATAGCAACATATTCAGACACAGAAAAGCAGGTTTCAATCGCCCGGTTTTGTGCAATAACCACAGCGAGCCACTGCCAAACAAAGCCAACACAACAGCTGCAGCAGCGTGAGCATCACTCAAGTGCCATGGCATGAGCAGCATACCGGCGGCGGGAATGAGGGTGCCCTGAAATACCATCGCACCAGTAATATTGCCAAAAGCCAGTGTATCCCTTCCTCGCCTGATCCATAAAATGGAATTCACCTTTTCCGGTAACTCGGTCGCTATTGGCACGATGAGTAATGCCACCACCAGTGCAGATATTCCGAGCAAGCTGCTAACCATTTCAACGCCGTGTACAAATATTTTTGCACCGATAACCAGTAGTGATAATCCTGCCAATAATTGTAGTGAGGCTACAGGTGTCGAATCGCCCAGAAATCGTGCCAAATACAGATTATTATCAGCTTCAGTGGCATGGCCTTCTGCAACCAGTGCTTTGCTGGCATTGATGGTGCGCAGTAAATAAATGAAATAGAGCAAGCATAGTGAAAGCGCCACAAATATTTTCATTGTAGCCCAACGTTCTGGCAACAGCGCTGCTACAATGACCAGAACAAAAGCCAGCAAAAATGTGCGAATATCGCGTTCCAGCCCGGATGGTTCCGGCGTGAAACTTGCAGTCCACCCCCGTTTTCTGCCTGCAAACCATGCCATCATGCCCAGCGTTAGCGTGGCCAGCATAAACGGTGCGCCAAGAATGGCTCCCAGACCCACTTCCTGATTCACGGATTCAGCAGCGCCACCAGCCAGAATCGCCACGATTGGCACAATCGTTTCCGGCATGGCAGTGCCGACAGCCGCAAAAATGGAACCGGTTACCCCTTCGGATACGCCCATGCGCTCACCGAGATGCTCCAGTGCATTGGTAAATATCTCCGCTGCGAGAAAAACGATAACCAGAGCAACCAGCAGGATTATAAATGATGAAATCAAAACGCTGCTCCCCCCCCCCCTGATAGTGCATTGATGAGCCGCTACCCACTGTTTAGAAGAACAGGCGGTACATAAACACAATGGTAGCGCCAAGCAAATCGAATGCCAGAATCAGACCTAGCGCATTGTTAAGCTTCCTGTTCCAATACGCCAATGCGAGAATTCGGCCAAACCCAATATGGCAAGTGGCGTCAGCATTTGACGATTGATGTGCCGCAAGCGAACTCCGGATGCATCTGGATTCATGCTTGCTCTGTTGGTGAGGTCGGTTCTGTGACGCCTCTGATTCGCGCTTTGCTTTCCCAGGGCCATGCGGTTCACCTGACTGTAGTGACTGCCACCGGCTTTGCCCATGCCAACCGTTTGCTTGGAGACAGTATTTCGCTGTCATTTCTGCCATGGGATATCCCGTTTGCCATGTCGCGCATGATTCGAGGGCTTGAGCCATCGCTACTGTTGCTGGCTGAAACCGAATTCTGGCCTGGCATGTTATCTGCCTGCAAGAAACAGGGTATTCCGGTGATTGGTATCAATACGCGCATTTCCGATCGCTCATTTCCACGTTACAGGGCAACGCGGATATTGTGGAAACGCTGGCTTGCATCTGTCTGTTTGTTTCTGCCTCAGAGCGATACAGATGCCGAACGTCTGACGGTCATGGGTGTTGCCGCTGACCGCATTCAGGTTTGCGGTAATCTCAAATACGCTATCGATGCACCCTCTGTCGATTGCAATGCACTGCGCACCAAACTCGATAGCAGTAGCACCCGGCCAATCCTGCTGGTCGCCAGCACCCATGCCGGAGAAGATGAACGCATACTGGCGATGCTGCCTGCCTGGCATGCTGCCTGTCCGGAACTCCTGACCCTGATTGTTCCCCGCCACCCGGAGCGATTCGACCAGGTGGCTGCCATGATTGAAGAGCGTGGACACAAGCTGTTACGCTGGTCGCAACTGGAGGATGCCGGTGCTACGGAGCTGCATCATCATATCGTTCTGGTTGACGGGATGGGTTTGCTGGCCGGTTTATATGCCATTGCCGATATCGTCATCATCGCAGGCAGTCTGGAAAACATCGGTGGGCATAATCCGCTGGAAGCGGCCATCTGCGGACGCGGTGTTGTCACAGGTCCGTATGTGCAAAACTTTCGTGAGATGATGTCTGAAATGCAGCAGGTTGAAGCGGCTATCATCAGCCGTGATAACCATGAGCTGGAAGTATCTGTCTCTCACCTGATTGAGAACCCGGACGAACTAAAATCGTTACATGCCAATGCCGCTCTGTTCATACGGGGCAGGGCGCATGTGCTGGATAGGATGCTGGAGGCTATTAAGCCGTGGCTGCCCAACAGGTGAGCATCATGGCCGACCTGCATAGCCGGGTGGAGCAGATTTGGTGGCGGTCGACTACGCCGCCCTTGCTGCTGCGCTGTGTTGAGCCGTTTTATGCTGTCATCAGCCGTATCCACTTGCAGCGCCGCGCCAGCCGGGTCGTGCAACCACCTTTGCCGATGATTTCAGTCGGCAATATTACAGCTGGCGGAAGCGGCAAAACGCCGTTTGTGCTATGGCTGGCCGATGCGTTGAAAACTTGCGGCTATGCACCAGTTATCCTGTGTCGGGGTGACGGAGGGTGTTCGGGATCGGCGGTCATTGTCTCAGATGCAGATGTAGCAATCGTTGGAGATGAAGCAAAAATGCTGGCTGAAATGTCTGCCTGTCCGGTTATTGCGGCGGGGGATCGCCTAGCTGGCAGTCAGTTGGCCGAAGGTCTCGGCGATATCATCATTCTGGATGACGGTTTTCAGTATCTCCATCTGGATCGCTGCTGCGATATCGTGCTGGTGCCGGCAGAAGGGGTGGGCAATGGCCATCAGATTCCGGCTGGCCCGCTGCGTGAGCCTGTTGATGCTCTGGGTCGCACCGACATCATTGTCCGCACTGGCAGTGCAGCGAATATGGCACGATGTCAGCCGCTCGGTTCAAATACTGAATGGCACTGGATACGGGAACCGGCAGAACTCACTGATGCGATGGGCACGCAGGCACAGGCACCTCATACTGTTTTTGCGGCTACGTCCATAGCTCGCCCTGAGCGTTTTTTCGATGACTTGAAATCTATCGGCCTGAAGTTGGCCGGTAGCAAATCTTATCCGGATCATTACCGGTTCACAGATAACGATGTTCGCGAACTGTTGAATCTGCATGCGAATATTGCAGTGACCGCCAAAGATGCTGTGAAACTAACGCAGCTCTGGCCAAAGGACAGGCCGCTATGGTTATTGCCACTCTCAGGAAAGGCACAGCCCGGATTGATCAAAACGATTGTACAATATCTGCCGTAGGGGCAACCGCAGGCGCGTTGTTTATTTCATATTAAACGGGATTAAAAACGCTCCAACTCTTTTTCATTGGTGACAATATCGTAACCTTCACGCGTTGAAGCCATCCAGCGGGCAAAGCGAACCGCACCCTTGGCCTGCTCTACCTGTCTGGCGATACCAGCCTTTTGTTTGGCGTATTCATCATCTGCTGGCGCAATCGTTTTCTCGATACGTACTGCTGCATATCCCTGTGCCACTTCCATCGACTGATTTAACCATTCACCGGAAGCCGTCATAAATGCCTTGTCCAGCAGTGCTCTGGTCAGCCATGTCGACTGATCACCAGCGCCGTTGCTACGTACCGGCTTGGAAATGTATTTGGCTTGACCGTATTGCTGCGCCAGTTCATCCAGGCTCTTATCCTTACTGGCTCGAATCGCATCGGCCAGTTCACGGGCTTTGTTGTTGGCCGCATCCAGTTTGGCGTCGCCTTTCACTTTTCTGACGACCTGCTCATACGGCAGCACATCCGGCTCCTGACGCTCAACCACTTCAATAGCAATAAAACGACCATCACCGGTCTCTATGATTTCCACTGACTGGCCCGGCAATGTGGCAAATGCCTTGGCACGAACTTCAGGGTCGGTTAATAAAGGTGTGACTTCAGCATCGGCCATGCTGACCAGGTCAGAGCTGAATACTTTCAGGTCAAGTGAAGCTGCAGCTGCTTTCAGAGAATCTTCCATGCCCAGTGCATCATCGAGGTCCTGTGATAATTTGTAGGCTTCATCATTGGCTCGGGCCTGAACCAGTTCATCTTTCAAGGTGCTTTTCACCTCGGCATACGGCTTCTGATGAGCCGGGCGTATATCTTCGAGTTGAATCAGGTGAAAGCCGAACTGCGTTTCAACCACGTCACTGACATCACCTTTATCCATGGCAAACACGGCCAGATCAAACTGAGGCATCATTACGCCGGACTTGAACCAGCCCAGTTCACCACCCTTGCTTGCTGTAGCAGTGTCATCCGATACTTCTTTCGCCAGTTTGGCAAAATCTTCGCCGGCTTTTATGCGTGCCTGTATGGATTCAATTTTCTTGCGTGCAACTTTATACACGCCTTCTGATGAAGCCTTCGCCACCTTGATCAGAATATGACGCGCCTTGCGCTGCTCTGCTTCTGAGAATTCAGCTTTGCGACTGTCATAAGCAGCCTGAATTTCAGACTCATCCACGCTCATTTCCTGAGCCAGTGCACGCGGGTTAATCTCTACTGCATTGACCTTGATTTTCAGCGGCGACTGGTAGTCGCTCTTGTGCGTCTCATACCAGTCTTTTGCTTGCGCATCGGTAAGGGTGACCTTATCGATCTGGGTAGCCGGGTCGACCACGATTGCTGCCAGCACGCGCTGTTCGTAATCATGATTAAAACGATCACGGATTTCAGATTCGCTGACCTGCACCGAGCCGACAATAGCCTTTTGAAGGGCATCTACCATAATATTCAAACTCAGGTCATTTTCATAATCCTGTGCTGATCCAAAGCCCATATTGCGAGTTAGAATCTGGTAACGTTTGGGATCAAATGCGCCTGCTGACTGGAATGACGGGTTATTCTGAACTGTGGAAAGCAATACTGCTTCCGGCGCAGTCAGACCCAGCTTGTCGGCAACATCCAGCATGATGCGGCGGTTAATGATGGTCTGAAGCGTGTTGTCTTTCACATGCAACGACTCGACCAGTTCCTTGGAATACTGTTTGCCGAGCATAGAACGGTAGGCATTCAACTGGCGCTCATAAGCCTGATAAAATTCTGTGCTGCCAATGGGGCTGTCATTTATAGAGGCAACTGTTGTTATTCCGTTATCGGAAAAATAATCGCCAACGCCCCATAATACAAATGACAGTGCAATACCGGTCAAAAGTACCTTGGCCAGCCATGATTGCGCCTGATTACGCATGGATTCGAGCATGATAAACCCCAGTTTCAAGAATCAGCAGGAATAAAAACCTATTCAGTTCGAACCCTGCCGTTTTTTAGAATCCGGCACGCTACTGAAGCAAGCTTCCCTGAGCAATGGGAATTGCTCAGGGAAGCGCGATAGTCAAAACGAACCAGAGCAATGGGTGTTGCTCTGAGATGCGCGGTAGTCAGACGATGGAGCAATGGGAATTGCTCCGGGAAGCTTGGTAGTCAGTCGCGCACGAAAAAGGGCGGCCCTTTCGGAACCGCCCTTTGTTGCATCATCAATGATGCGACATCTAAAATCCCGGTAGGGAGTTTTACATCATGCCGCCCATTCCACCCATGCCGCCCATATCAGGCGCAGCAGGTGCTGCTGCCGGAGCAGGAATATCGGCAATCATGGCTTCCGTTGTGATCAGCAGGCCGGCAATGGATGCCGCATACTGCAATGCATAACGGGTAACCTTGGTCGGATCAATCACGCCCATCTTGA
>CAYUBK010000099.1:0-7510 GCA_964442955.1 uncultured Zetaproteobacteria bacterium
TTATGATGTCGTTCCAACTGCGTGTGGATCAGTTCTCTAAGTCCGTTCAGCAATTAAACTCTCCCCGGTTGCATAATGCACAATGGGGTGGCCGTATGGCAAGGGCTATTTCAGTCTGATATTTTATAGATAAATCGGGTTTTGAATAAACGAGGGAAGGAGGACATGATTCAGCCTTACCGGGGTATTCGAATGAAAAGTGATAGCAGAAGGTAAAGATGCACTTGAGCGAACGCGATGTCTGTAGCAAATTTATCACTCCAGCAGTGGTTGATGCCGGTTGGAATTTACAGCATCAGATTCGCGAAGAGGTTACCTTCACAGCAGGTCGCATCATTGTGCGTGGCAAGTTAGTCGGGCGTGGCAAGAAGAAGCGTGCCGACTATATTCTCTATCATAAGCCGAACATCCCGATTGCCCTGATTGAAGCGAAGGACAACACGCACAGCATTGGCGACGGCATGCAGCAGGCGCTTGGGTATGCTGATGCACTCGATATCCCGTTTGTCTATAGCTCCAATGGCGATGGTTTTCTGGAGCACGACCGGGTCGGTTCCGTCGGAACGGTTGAGCGGGAACTGGCGCTTACTGATTTTCCTTCACCTGATGAGTTATGGCGGCGGTACTGCATGGCCAAGGGGCTTGTGGATGATAAATCCGAGAAACTGGTGTCGCAGGATTATCATCACGATGGCGGTGGAAAGTCGCCACGTTACTATCAATGGGTTGCCATTAACCGGACTATCGAAGCCATAGCAAGGGGGCAGCGCCGTATCTTGCTGACGATGGCAACAGGCACCGGTAAAACGTTCACCGCTTTTCAGATTATCTGGCGATTGTGGAAAGCAGGAGCAAAGAAACGCATCCTGTTTTTGGCGGATCGCAATATCCTTGTGGACCAGACCAAGACCAACGACTTCAAGCCCTTCGGCGGCGCTATGACCAAAATCAGCAAACGTCAGGTGGACAAATCCTACGAAATCTATCTGTCACTCTATCAGGCGGTGACAGGCAATGAAGAAGAGAAGAATATCTACAAGCAGTTCTCACCTGATTTCTTTGATCTGATTGTGGTGGATGAGTGCCATCGCGGCAGTGCCGCCGAAGATTCGGCATGGCGCGAGATTCTCGAATATTTTCACTCGGCTACGCAGATAGGTATGACGGCCACACCGAAAGAAACCGGGGACGTTTCCAATATTCACTACTTTGGCGAACCGGTTTATACCTATTCGCTGAAGCAGGGCATTGAGGATGGATTTCTGGCACCATACAAGGTTGTACGCATTGATCTGGACAAAGATTTGACCGGCTGGCGGCCAGAGAAGGGCAAGCGGGATAAATACGGCCAGGAGGTTGAGGATCGCATCTACAATCAGCGTGATTTTGATCGTTCTCTGGTGCTGGATCAGCGCACCGATCTGGTCGCAAAAAAAGTGACCGAGTTCATGCAGGCGACCAATCCCTATGCCAAGGCCATCGTGTTTTGTGTAAACATCGACCACGCCGAACGCATGCGTCAGGCTTTGGTGAACGAGAATGCTGATCTATGCCGTGATAATCCGAAATATGTTATGCGCATCACCGGCGACAATGATGAGGGAAAGGCGGAGTTGGATAACTTCATTGATCCGGAATCGCGCTATCCGGTGATAGCTACGACCTCCAGGCTGATGACCACCGGTATTGATGCCCAGACCTGTCAGTTGATTGTGCTGGATCAGCGCATCCAATCAATGACGGAGTTCAAGCAGATCATCGGTCGCGGCACGCGCGTCAATGAGGATTACGGCAAATATTACTTCACGATCATGGATTTCCGTAAGGTCACCGAGCTGTTTGCCGATCCTGATTTTGATGGCGACCCGGTTCAGATATACGAGCCAGGGGAAGATGATCCCATTGTGCCGCCAGAGGACGAAGGAGAAGCATCAGGAGAAGGGGAAGATGGGCATGATCCCATCGAAGAAGTCATGATTGATCCGGAAGAACATGGAAGGCCCACTCGCTATGTACTGGATGATGTTGGTGTGGAAATCATATCGGTACGCGAGCAATACTATGGCAAGGATGGCAAGCTGATTACCGAATCGTTAAAAGATTATACCAGGAGGACCGTCGCCGGGGAATTCACCTCGCTGGATGATTTTGTGCGCCGCTGGTCTTCCGCCGACAAAAAACAGGCGGTCATTGATGAGTTGGTCGAGCAGGGTGTGTTATTGGAGGCGCTGGCTGAGGAAGTCGGCAAGGATTTCGATCCGTTCGATCTGATCTGCCATGTTGCTTTCGATCAACCGCCGCTGACCCGCAGGGAACGCGCCGAGAATGTGAAAAAGCGCCACTACTTTGCCAAATATGGTGAGCAGGCCAGAGCCGTGCTGGAAGCATTGCTCGATAAATATGCTGATGGCGGTATTGAGAATATCGAGGATATGGGTGTCTTGAAGGTGCAACCGATCAATCAGTTTGGTTCTCCGGTTGAGATTGTGCGTGCATTTGGCGGCAAGGATGGCTTCCAGCAAGCCATTCAGGAGCTGGAACAGCAGCTTTACAACGATGCCGCATAAGAAAGTGTTTCACGCAAAGACGCAAAGATCGCCAAGGGAGAAACCGAGAACAAACACAATCAAACTTTGCGTTCTTTGCGTCTTTGCGTGAGGGGCTTTTATGACTGAAAATGAGTTAGCGAAAGATATTGTTGATGCGGCCTATCAGGTGCATATAGCTCTTGGGCCGGGTCTGCTCGAGTCAGTTTATGAACGCGTGTTGCACCATGAGTTAAACAAGCGTGGCCTACATGCCGAGGCACAGGTGGTTGTTTCAGTCAAATATGATGAGATTCAATTCAACGAAGGATTTCGTGCTGATTTAATTGTTGAGGACAGAGTGATTGTTGAACTCAAATCTGTAGAGCGTGTTCTGCCAGTCCACCATAAACAATTGCTGACCTACCTGCGTCTGACTGATAAACGGCTTGGTTTGCTGATTAACTTTAATGAGGTGAAGATTAAGGATGGTATTCACCGAATAGTGAATGGCCTGTGAATAACAGAGGCACGCAAAGACGCAAAGATCGCCAAGGAAAGAATTGAGAACAAACACAATCAAACTTTGCGTTCTTTGCGTTCTTTGCGTCTTTGCGTGAGATAACAGGAGAACAAACCATGAGCATTACCGGATTGATCAAGTCTATTCAGGACATCATGCGCAAGGATGCGGGCGTGGATGGCGATGCCCAGCGCATCGGTCAGTTGGCGTGGATGCTGTTCCTCAAAATTTTCGATGATCAGGAAGCCGAGATGGAGATTATGCAGGATGATTATGCCTCGCCCGTTCCCGATCACCTGCGCTGGCGCAACTGGGCGGCCGATGCGGAAGGCATCACCGGAGAGGGCCTGCTCGACTTTATCAACAACCAGCTCTTTCCGACATTGAAGAATCTTGCTGAAAAGGCAGGCGACGATGCCCGTGCGATGGTTGTGCAACACGCCTTTGAAGATGCCTTCAACTACATGAAAAACGGCACGTTGCTGCGGCAGGTGGTGAACAAGATTAATGAGGTTGATTTCACATCGTCCACTGACCGGCATATGTTCGGCGACATCTACGAGCAGATACTTAAAGATCTGCAATCAGCCGGCAATGCCGGTGAGTTTTACACGCCGCGTGCCGTCACCCGGTTCATGGTGGATATGGTCGCTCCAAAGTTGGGCGAAAGCGTGCTTGATCCGGCCTGCGGCACCGGCGGCTTTCTCACCTGTACGATTGAACACCTGCGCCAACAGGTCACAACGGTGGAGGATCGAAACATTCTACAGCATTCGATCAATGGCGTGGAAAAGAAGCAACTGCCACATCTGCTAGCGACCACCAACATGCTGCTGCACGGCATCGAAGTGCCGGATCAGATCAAACATGACAATACGCTCTCCCGCCCCCTGCGAGATTACGGCCCGCGCGACCGTGTGGATGTGATTATCACCAATCCGCCGTTCGGTGGCATGGAAGAGGATGGCATTGAACAGAATTTCCCGGCGACTTTTCGCACAAGGGAGACCGCCGATCTGTTTCTGGTGCTGATCATGCATCTGCTTAAGCCAGGCGGGCGTGCCGCTATGGTGCTGCCGGATGGCACGCTGTTTGGCGAGGGCATCAAGACCCGAATCAAGGAGAGGCTGCTTACCGACTGCAATCTGCACACCATCGTTCGCCTGCCCAAGGGTGTGTTCAATCCTTATACGAGCATCAAGACCAACCTGCTCTTTTTCACCAAGGGCGAAAAAACGAAGAATGTCTGGTATTACGAACATCCCTATCCGCAAGGGTACAAGTCCTATTCCAAGACCAAACCAATGCGTATCGCAGAGTTCGAGCCGGAAAAGGAATGGTGGACGGATAGAAAGGAAACCGAACAGTCATGGTGCATATCCGCGCAGCAGATCATTGATTCCGGTTTCAATCTCGACATCAAGAATCCGAACACGGTCGAGGAAGGCCCGGGCGACCCCGATGAATTGCTGGCTCAATATGAGACGATTCTTGCTGAACTGGAAACCACCCGCACCGAACTGAAGGCGGAGCTTGCTGCCGCGCTGGAGAGCAGCAGTTCATGATGGCTGTTGATGCGCTATTCATCGCTGTTGCGAAGAACGCAATAAACATCAGTATTGCGGCCAACAAAACCCGCCCAAGGCCATGCGCGCCAGTGTATCCTTGGCGGGTTACTTTTTTTTATGGGGAAGGCTGAATGTCACGCCCTTTCACCAAGCCACCGGCAAACCCTGACAATCAGACTTCCAGCGAGATTCTGATCTATCAGGCGGAAGACGGTTCAGCTGTCACCGAGGTGCGGCTGACGGCAGATACGTTATGGCTGACGCAAGCGCAAATCGCTGATCTTTTCGGCACAAAACGCCCCGCCATCACCAAGCACCTGTCCAACATCTTCAAGTCTGCCGAACTGGAGAAATCATCAGTATGTTCCATTTTGGAACGAACTGCCGCCGACAATAAAAGCTATAAGACACAATACTATAATCTGGATGCCATCCTCTCTGTGGGCTATCGCGTCAACTCTGTCAATGCCACCCGCTTTCGCCAGTGGGCTAACCGGGTATTGAAGGAATATCTCACACGAGGCTATGTCCTCAATGAGAAACGACTGAAAGAGCAGCAGGCAAAGATGCGCGATCTGCGCAATACCGTTGCTCTGTTGGAAAAAACACTGGCGCATCAGGCGGTAGGTGAGGACGAAGCCAAGGGGCTGCTCAAGGTCATTGCCGACTATGCCTATGCGCTGACCACACTGGATCACTACGATCATGGCGAACTGGCGGTCGAAGGCACGACGCCACCCACGGGGTTCGCCTTTGGCTATGCAGAGGGCATGCAAATTGTGGATTCGATGAAGGATGAGTTCGGCGGCCTGTTCGGGCAGGAAAAGGATCAGGGGTTCAAGAGCGCCCTGGGTACGATTTACCAAACTTTCGATGGCAAGGAACTTTATTCCAGCGTGGAGGAGAAGGCCGCACATCTGCTCTATTTTATCGTCAAGAACCATGCCTTCAGCGACGGCAACAAGCGCATCGCCGCTGCCATCTTTCTCTGTTTCATGGCCGGTCACGGAATCCTCTACAATGCCGATGGCAGCAAACGCATTCCCGATAACGCCCTGGTCGCGCTTACATTGTTGATTGCCGAGAGCCGCCCTGTGGAGAAGGAGACGATCGTGAAAGTGGTTATCAACCTGATCAACCGCAATATTGACGGATGATGTCACGCCAAGACGCAAAGGACGCAAAGGAAGATCGTTGTATGGGTGTTCAAGCAAAAAACTTGGCGCTCTTTGCGTCTTTGCGTGAGATGATTTTATGATGCCTGAAACCTTCCTCGCCCAGTTCGGCCATATTGCCGATGCACCCAACGGCGTGCAGAAGCTGCGTGCGCTGATTCTCGACCTCGCCGTGCGTGGCAAGCTGGTGGAACAGGATCCGAACGATGAACCGGCCAGTGAATTGCTGAAGCGGATCAAGGTGGAGAAAGAGAATCACGCAAAGGCGCAAAGGCGCGGAGGTAGGAAGTACAAGAGTGAACCGATTACGGAGGATGAGATTCCGTTTGCTTTGCCTGAGGGGTGGGAGTGGTCTCGATTTGGAGCGGTATATTCACTTGAATACGGAGACAATTTACCTGCGGTTAAACGGTCAAACACGGGAGAATACCCTGTTTATGGCTCAAACGGCATTGTAGGAAGCCATTTTGAAAGTTTTGTGGATTCCCCCTGTATCGTCGTAGGTCGTAAAGGGTCAGCAGGTGCCTTGAACTTATCGCTATCAGATGGGTGTTGTGTGACTGATGTGGCTTACTACTGTGTGCCACCACGCGAATTAGATATCATTTTCTCTTTCAAACTATTTCATACGCTTGGTTTAGACATTATGGGCAAGGGTATTAAACCTGGTTTGAATAGGAATGAGGTCTATGGGCTATTGCTTCCAGTTCCCCCCTTCGCAGAGCAAAAGAGGATTGTAGCTAAGGTGGATCAGTTGATGAGGCTGTGCGACAGGCTTGAGGCGCAGCAGAAGCGGCGGGTGGAGATTCAGGGCAAGGCAACGGCTTCCTCGCTCAATGCGCTGGTGAACAGCGCCGATGCCGAAGCCTTCGCCGCCAACTGGCGGCGCATCGCCACCCGTTTCGATCACCTGATCGATTCCCGCAAAACCCTCAAAGCCCTGCGCGCCACCATCCTCGACCTCGCCGTACGCGGAAAACTGGTTCCCCAAGACCCGAACGATGAACCTGCCAGTGAATTGCTGAAGCGGATCAAGGTGGAGAAAGAGAATCACGCAAAGGCGCAAAGGCGCAGAGGGAGGAAGGACAAAAGTGCGTCACTTTCGGAGGATGAGCTGCCGTTTGAACTGCCGGATGGGTGGGAGTGGTCTCGGTTTGGGGAGGTCTATTTACTTGAATACGGAGATAATTTGCCTGCAATTAAACGATCAAACACGGGAGAATATCCTGTTTATGGTTCAAACGGCATTGTGGGAAGCCATTTTAAGAGTTTTGTGAATTCACCCTGTATCGTCGTGGGCCGTAAAGGATCAGCAGGTGCTTTGAACTTATCGCTATCAGATGGGTGTTGCGTTACAGATGTGGCCTATTACTGCATCCCCCCGCGCGAATTAGACATTATTTTTTCTTTCAAATTATTCCATACGCTTGGCTTGGATATTCTGGGTAAGGGTATTAAACCAGGGTTGAATAGAAACGAGGTCTATGAGTTATTGATTCCACTCCCTCCTCTCGCCGAACAGAAGCGGATTGTAGCGAGGGTGGATCAGTTGATGGCTGTCTGCAACCGGCTGGATGCGCAACTTCAAGTGCGCGAATCCACCGGCGAAAAGCTTGCGACATCCTTCACACATCACCTCCTGGCGGCTGCATGATTTTGTTCTTCTTTGCGCCCTTTGCGCCTTTGCGTGAAACCAATAGCAGAAGCGGATTGTGCCCA
>CAYUBK010000100.1:0-7507 GCA_964442955.1 uncultured Zetaproteobacteria bacterium
CATGGCCTTAACGAATTATTGCGCAACCCTCAAACGCTCAGCCTGCTGATTGGTGCTGTAGGCTTTGGTGGATGGCCGACCAGCCGAACAGAGATATACGATATGGCTTGCCGCCAACTTGTTCAGGAAAACAATCCTGAGCATCGACAGGCAATCAAGGAAAACGCACCTTCAGTCGAGGCAATGCAAAAAGCAGCAGGCTATCTCAATGCCATTCATCTGATTGCCGGTTGTGGTGGTTTCGACCTTGATTGTAAAGATGATTCGGGACAATTCGTTTGCTTGAGAGATTTGAAAGAAGCGCAACTCCCTCTACGCCCAGTATTGAAAAGCAATCTGTTCCAAGTTGATGGCGACATGCGAACACCTGTCCACAGAAGCGTAGCGGAGTTTCTAGGCGCAAACTATATCTCTGCACAGATCAACAATGGCTTACCTGTCAAACGCATATTGGCGCTCATTTGCGGAGAAGATGGCGGCATTATCCCTGATCTGCGGGGGCTAGCTGCATGGCTTGCTGCTCACAACCAGAATGCCAGAACGGCGTTGATCGAACGCGATGCACTCGGGGTTGTACTTTACGGTGATGTTCGAAGTTTTCCTGTGGAGGACAAAAAACGCGTTTTGGATGCGCTGCATGCCGAAGCAGAACGCTATATCTGGTTTCGTTCGGAGGATTGGGCGGACTCTCCGTTTGGCGCATTGGGCACCAGGGATATGGAGGATATTTTTCAGACTATTCTGACCTCTTCCTCTCGTGCCATTGCAGATCAATCACTGCTCAATTGTGTGCTCGATGCCATCCGTTACGGGGAATTAATGCCAAGCCTCACCGAATCCCTGGAAAACATCGTGCGCGATAATAGCTATCTGGACTATATACGGCGCAATGCAGTCGAGTCATTGATTCACGGTACTCAAGTTGAGTCATCTAAGCTTCTCAACCTTGCACAGGATATTCGTGTCGGACTGATTGAAGACAATGAAGATGAGTTGATTGGTGCATTACTCAGCGAACTTTATCCCGAGACCATTCAACCGGCAGAAGTTTTTGGATATCTGCATCCACCGAAAGCGCAGACTATTAATCGCTATAGCATGTTTTGGCGACATTACCTTGAGAGGCAAACGCCCGACGAGCAGCTCCTGATTGTACTTGATCAGCTGGTGAAAGTGCGAGCTAAAGATGAAAATGAATCTTACTCAGATCACTTTGATCGCATGGATGGGAAATTGCTGACCCGAGGCATCGAAGTACATGGCGACGCAGTATCGAATGAACGTCTCCTCAACTGGCTGGAAATTGGCTCAGATGAGTTTGATGTACCAAGGCTCGAAAAAAACGATGCCGAACGTGTAGCCATATGGTTTGCCAATCGCCCTGATCGTTACAAATCAATAATAGAACAAGCTGCCTTGCGGTGCTCCACCAACCCAAGTCCAAATGGCTGTATGAATAAAATTATGTCCAGGCTTCAATTGATAAATGCGCCGGTTGATGCCGAAGAGTGGTGGCTGGAAAAAGCTGTATCAGAGTCCAATGAAGAATTGGCTAATTTTTATTTCGAGCAGGCAGTTTCACCCCTTCAGAAATTCGAGAGCGGTCGACCATTTTTACCCATCTCTGAACTAGATCGTTTTGATTCCTGGATTGAGTCATATCCAAAACTTGAAGCATGGCTCCAACCAAAACTTTTTTGCCCGCTTAGAGGGTGGGAGCAGGAACATGCTCAGCATCAACAAAAGCGAAAGTCAGAAGAAGAAAAGAAAAAAGAAGAACTGCTCGTCTTCTATCGGGAGCATATCGAGGCAATCCGGGATGGCAGCGCCTACCCGCAAATTCTTCACGATCTTGCCTTGGCCTATAACGGAAATATCAACGATGCTAAAGGCGAGGCGCCGCAGGAACGAATGAATGAGTTCCTCGGTGGAGACTCTGCATTGATCGAAGCGGCGACAACGAGTTTTTGGCATACGCTTGATCGCCCCGATCTTCCGACCGTCAAGGAAATTGCCGAACTTTCGGTTGAAGGCAGAATGCACTTTATCCGACCGGCATGCATGATCGGCATGGATCAGAGGTACCGTTTGAATCCTGAACAGGCGCTGAACCTTTCTGACGAAATCCTTTCCCGGATGCTTCTGTTTCGCTTAACCGATGGTATGGGGGATGAGCCGGAGTGGTTTACAGCACTGGCAAATACAAGACAGGAACTGGTTGCTGATGCTTTTATTGCCTATGCACTTCCCATGCTTCGCGCCAAACAGGAGCACATCACCGGCCTGCATCTGCTGACTGATGAAAAAGCATACGCCGAAGTATCCCGCTTGGTGCTTCCGAAACTGCTGGAAAGTTTCCCTGTGCGCGCTGCCGTCAAACAGCTGCGATTCGTGCTGGATGGATTGCTCAAGGGAGCATTCCGCCGTCTGGATAAAGACAAACTGTCGAAACTGCTAGAGAGAAAAATTGCGCTGAAAAGTATGGATGATGCACAGAAGGTTTATTGGCTGGCTGCCGGCATGTTACTAAACCCGAAATTATATAAAGAACAATTCATCCATCATATTTGTAAGAGCATGAGGCGCAGAAGTCATTTGATGTCTTTTTTATATTCCGACCTTAGAAGAGACAGTTTTCCCGACTGGGTCTCTTTGAGCGTTTCCGTTCGTTCCCGGCTTATTGAGATGTTTGGACAGGATGTGCCGGAAATGCGAAGGGGTGGCTTGGTTACCAATGAAATGCGGATGTCAGAGATGGTCGGTTCATATATTCAAAAACTTGGCCATGATCATTCCGAAGAAGCATCAAAAGAACTTGAACGATTGCTTGAGCTTCCCGCTCTTTCCAACTGGCACAATCGCTTGCGTATTGCCCAACATGATCAACTTATCATCCGGCGCAAGGCGACATTCCGCCAACCAACTATTGCTGAAGTGGATAATACGCTTGCCAACCTCCAGCCAGCCAATGCAGGGGACTTGTCAGCCCTTGTCATCGATAACCTTCAGAATATTGCACATAAAATCCGGGATGGGAACACCAACGATTACAAGCAGTACTGGAGCTACGAAGATAAGCACCAAAAAATAATCAATCCTACATCTAAGTCGGAGAACGATTGCCGCGATGCCTTGTTATCTGACCTGAGGGAGTCGTTTGGAAAGCTTGCTATCGATGCACAACCTGAAACAAGGTATGCGGATGATAAAAGAGCAGATATTCGCGTATCCTTTGGCGGCGCTGCCGGGTTCAGCATCCCTGTCGAAGTCAAAAAAGATGCGCACAAGGACTTGTGGCGCGCCATTCATGATCAGTTAATCGCTAAATATACCCGCGACCCCGACACGGATAGTTTTGGTATCTACCTCGTATTCTGGTTTGGCGGCAAGGGCATGCCGTTACCGCATGATGGAAAAAGGCCTAAAACTTCAAAAGAACTTAAAGCGAAGTTACTGGAAATGCTGTCATTGGAAGAAAAACGTAAAATCAGCATTTGCGTGATTGATTGCGCTTTGCCATAGGCATTCAGCAAAACACATGACCACACTCACAGCATGGCTGTAGGCTAAGGATGAAACCCCAGCTTTGTGCCAGGAAAAAGCCGAGGCGTCTGCGCCGGAACACTCGACTCCGGTTGCTTGGTCGCACCAATTGTTTGCCCAGTTGCGCGATGAATCACGTTATCATTCATCGCGCCAGAACCCCTACTAATCAGCAGTCATAATCTTGAGGGTGGGGACAAGACAACCCTCGAACAGTAGATATTTCTGAGTGCCTTCTCTTGGCCGGACTCGAACTCAGATGATACCGGCGTCACTAGCTACTGGGCTCCTTGGACATAACGGCCTGAATTGCTTGTTGAATATCATGATCACTGTTTGAATGGCTGCATGGCCAAAGAGGAACTGACTTCAACCGATAATAACTGGCAGCAAGTGGATCGGCCCGGAGAGGGACAGGCGGTTTGCTTTGATTTACAGGCAAGTGTGCGGCTTTCTGATGGGCAGACTGTTGATATCCGGGAGCAGGGGTTTCTGCTCTGTTTTCAGGGAGAATTGCGGGCATGGCGCAATCATTGTCCTCATGCGGGGTCTCCGCTGGACTGGATTCCCGGGCAGTTTTTCAGCGATGACGGAGATGAACTTGTGTGCCATACCCACGGCGCCCGGTTCCAACCATTAAGCGGAGCATGTTTATCCGGCCCCTGCCCTCGCGGGCTTTATCCGCTTGAATTTCAGGATCAGGGTGATGCGGTGCTGGTGCCAGTATCTTTAGAAATCACAACAGGATTATAGCGACTCGCAAGCGCGTGCTAAAAAATCCATGCGATCAATACCGAAGAACATTTCGGGGCGACCATGCTGGCGAGGCATAAAAAAAGTTGGAGCTCCGAAAGCGCCTGCATCCAATGCCTGCCGGGTTAATTCATCTAACCTGTCGTCCTGTTTTTTTAGCCAGCTTTGCGGTAGCTCATGCAATGCAACCACCTGCTCCAGCCAACCATCCTGCTTTGGATCGACAGCGCCCGACCAGATACTGTGAAACACTGCCAGCGAAAAGCGTTGTCTATGTTCGCCCTCCAATGCCAGAGCAGTGCGCATGGCCGGTCGACTATCAAAGCTGCCGGGCCTGATCATGGTAAACGGAACATCCAGAAATTTTGCCCAGCGTTTCAAGTCGCGCAGGCTATACAAGGCCTTTTTTTTGATGGCAGATGGCGGTGTGTTGCCAGCCCAATGGATAAGTTTGGGCAAGTTGACCGGCAGCCATTGGAAATCGATATTGTATTGGCGACTGAATGCATCCAGCCGGGTAGCGGCCAGATAGCTGTAGGGACTGACAAAATCAAAGTAAAAATCGATCACCGGTTTACTCATGTTTGCCTGTATACCCCCTGGGCCGGATGGCAACCGTATTTTTGATTCTGGTGCAGACTTGCCCGTCTTCACGCACGTATGTCATTTCAAAGCATGGCGTGGCGCGATCATGCGCTTCCAGAGCTTGCCTGATATCTTGCTCTGTTTGTGTTCCAAAATCAAAGTGAAGCACCAGACTGGAATTACCAACCCGGATAAAATCGATCTCCAGTTTTTTTGTAGCCACGCGATAGCCGGGAAATTTTTTCAGGCAAGCCAACGCCGGCACGGGATCGGCAAGGCTGGCCTGATAACCACCAAACATATTGCCGGCAACATTGGCCGACAGCCAGTTCAGCGGCAGTCGAATACGGGCCATGCTCCAGTCCTCTGCTAACGCAATGACTTTGACGCGCATCATGAAATAAGGCGGATACAGTTCAAAACGACGCCGTGGAGAAAGAAAACGAAGTTTATTTAACAGGTTTAAATTACTGCGCACTTGTTCTCCTTATTCAATTCCTGAGTATTTTCAAGCATAGTATCTATTAGAGACTTAGTTAGTGTCTATATAGAACATACAATATAAAGTAGGTTTCTTATATATACCTGCTATGCTTGCCATATGGAAGCCCTACCGCCGCATGATATCTGCCCCATCACCCGACTACTTGAGATTGTCGGTGATCGCTGGAGTTTTCTAATGATACGCGATGTGTTTTACGGTGTCAGGCGTTTTGATGCCATGCGACAACATTTGGGCATTTCAAAGAAAGTACTCTCTGACCGCCTGGCTCGCCTGCAACAGGCCGGCATATTTAAAAAAGTTCCCTACCAGCAAAAACCGGAACGCTTTGAATACCGCCTGACGCCAAAGGGGCGCGACCTGTTTCCAGTGCTAGTAACCATGATGCGGTGGGGTAATCGCTGGTTGGATGAAGGCAATAGCGATGTTCTCAAGCTACAACATCAGCATTGTGGTGAGATAGTAGAACCGGAACTGGTGTGCAGCCATTGTAAACAGCCGCTGACACCGGCCAAAGTCAGGACTGTTATGGTTCCCTTGAACGACCATACAGGGGCAAAGGTATGAAACTTGATTATAATCAGGCATTACTGAAGCGCTGCCGAAAGCAGAATGAACGTTTACAAAAGGCGCTGGAAATTAATCATTTGATTGCTGGCGAGCTGCAGTTGGGTCCGTTGTTGCGGCAAATTATGGAAATCACACAATCCATCATGGATGCGGAAGGTTGTTCGCTGTTTCTGATCGACAAACAAACTGGCGACCTGGTTTTTCATAATACTACTGCCGGGCATGAAGCGCAGATGAAAGAGATTTGTCGCCTTTCTATGGGTTGTGGGGTTGCCGGGTGGTGCGCAAAATATAGCAGCACGGTGCGGCTGAATGATGTCTATTCAGATACTCGCTTTGCTGAGGAGTTCGATAAACTGACCGGTTTTAAAACCCGTAATATGATATGCGTACCGATGATTGCACGAGGGCAACTCATCGGTGTTTCTCAAGTCATCAATCATCATCATGGCGATTTCAGCTTATCTGACGAGCAATTGATGGAATCGCTGGTGCCGATGGAAGCCATAGCCATCGACAATGCGCGCACGCATCAGAGCCTGCTCGATAAACAGATGTTAAAACATGATCTTGAACTGGCCAAGTCAATTCAGAATTCTTTTCTGCCATCGTCCATGCCTGATGTGGCGGGTTATGCTGCATCGACGTATATCCACCCTGCATTTGAAGTTGGTGGTGATTTCTTCGATGCGGTGACGTTGCCAGATCGACGCATTGCCTACCTGCTGGGTGATATCTCTGGCAAAGGCGTTTCGGCAGCAATGGTCATGTCTGGCGTGCTACAGGCATTACGCAGCGAATTAAATCATGGTGGTGGCGCCGGGGAGATACTCAGTCGATATAATCAATCCCTGTGTCAAACAGCCAGCAATGGCATGTTTGCCAGTATCGCGCTGATGATACTCGATCCGGAAACAGGCATAGTGGAATCAGCCAATGCAGGGCATCCGCCCCCTATTCACCTCAGCAAACAACGCATATGGCAAGCCGACGAGGCTTCAGGACCGCCGGGCGGAATCATCAAGGATGTGCATTATGATTGCGAAACAGCTGTCATGGAAGCGGGTGAAATGATTCTGTTATACAGCGATGGCCTCACTGACGCGCGCAACGAGCAACAGCAAATGGTAGGCATGAGTCGCATCTTGGCCTGGATGCAGGATGCGCCGACTAACGCACCTGCATGCATCGACTATTTAACCAAAAGAATTAAAACCTTTGTTGGCGATGCCCCACAAACGGATGACATTACATTGATGGCATTGATAAGAAATCATTGATCCGCCCCGTGCTGCTGCAATGGCGGCCATATGACAATATCATCGACGCTGGTCCAGTCTGCAATACATACGCCTGATGCGGCAAACCGAGCAGGCTAACATCGAACCGCGAATGAAAAACCACATCCTGATTCAGGCGATGCCTACCTTGGTTGATACTCAACAGGCTACCTTTCTACCAGAATATCATCCCCCATGATGTCATACATGGTGAGCAGAGAGATCAGCCATGACAATGTTGACTCAGCGCCTTGATTGGCATTTATTCCAACAG
>CAYUBK010000101.1:0-7446 GCA_964442955.1 uncultured Zetaproteobacteria bacterium
CAGGGTTGGCCTCGCCTATTCCGTCGAGCCGGAACAGCCGCTCATCAAATGGCTGGCCGACAGAGTGGAAGATTTCGCATGGCTCATTCCTTCGCTGTCCATGGGTTGTCGTGCCATTGATGTACTCCCGTCCATCAAGCAAACCGATGCCCGTATAGTGATTGACAAAAGAATAGGCATTCCACTCTGGCCATTCCGTGTGTTGATTATCGAAAAACCTGATGGTCGATCTTGACTGTCGGGAAAAGTATTCCCTGTTTCTTGCCTGAATAGCATTGTGCGCATCACTTTATGTTCATTTGCTGCGTTTGTAATTTATGCAGGCTAGCGTGCTGCTATGCGTATTCTGCTCGCTCCCGATGCATTTAAAGGCTCGCTGACAGCGGTTGAGGCTGCCAGTGCAATGGCGGCAGGGATCAGGTCGGTGATGCCGGATGCTGAAATGATTGCTATGCCTTTGGCCGATGGTGGCGAGGGGACGATGGATGTGTTGCATTCACAATGCGGCGGTGATGTGCGAAATAACATTCTCTATTTCAAGGATAACGGAAGCCTCTGCGCCCTGATTGAGTCGGCGCGGTTGATTGGTTTGAACTTGCCGGATATGCAGACTGGAGTGTTCGAGCGAGGCAGCGGGAAGCTGGGCGTTGCAATTTTGTCTGCGCTGGATGCAGGCGTGCAGGATATTCGTATTGCGCTTGGCGGCAGCGCTACGGCAGATGGCGGTTCGGGCTTGCTTGCCACGCTTGGTTGCCGTGTGCTGGATCAGGATGGCTTACCTGTTTTACCCGATTTGAACGGCATGATGACCGCCAAGCAGATTGATGCGAGCGCTATTGATCCGCGTTTAAATCATGTTCGGATCACGGTTCTATCTGATGTGCAAAATTCCTTATGCGGCAGCCGCGGCGCTGTGTATGTGTACGGATCACAAAAGGGTATTCAGGACAATCGTCTGGCAGCAGTTGAATCGTCCATGCAACACTGGGGCGGATTATGTGAACAGACATTCGGGGTTTCGGTCATGCGCGATGCTGGCGCGGGCGCTGCCGGAGGACTTGGTTTTGCACTGAAATTATTGGGCGCTGAAATGCTTTCAGGCGCTGAATATGTGATGCATGCCTGCGGGTTCGAGCAGTTTATTCAAACGGTGGATTGGGTGGTGACAGGCGAGGGAAAAAGCGATGCCCAGACCCTGGATGGGAAATTGCCAATGGTTGTTGCCGCCAAAGCCCGCAGCCACGGCGTCAAAACAGCGCTGATTTCAGGCATGGTTGAACAGCCGGAAATGATGCAGGCGGCGTTTGATGCGGTTTGCTCTTGCTGCCCATCCGGGATTTCCGTGCAGCAGGCGATGGCCAATGCCGAACCCTTGTTGCAACAGGCTGCTGCTGAATGGGCTGATGCCTTGATATAACAGAGCACCACTGCTTAAAACCTGTTTTTTGGCGTTCTTTTTGCTACGGCTTTTGAATGAAGCATAAGCTTTTTTTATTCCTGTTGTTGATGTCCGGTCTGGCCGGCATCTCGTATGAAATCCTCTATGGCCGCATGCTGGGCAATCTGATTGGCGATCAGTTTGCGGTGTCTGCGGCGATTTTGATTACCTTTCTGCTCGGTATCGGTATCGGTTCCCGATACGCATGGCGATTATGGCAATGGTTGTGGCTGATAGAATTGCTGATTGGTGTGTGCGGCGCGGCCTTTGTGTTCGGCTCCGGTGGGCTGGATGCGCTGCTGTATGCCACCCTGCCGGTCCTGCCGAGCGGCTTAAGCGGTAGTATTATGGCCTGCATCCTGCTGTTGCTGGCGCCGGCTTTTTTGATCGGGTGCAGCGTACCCTTGTTTGCCGGTTATATGAATCGGCTGGGGTCCGGCTCTGAACAATCGGGCTCTGAATTTTCCACCGTGTATGCCATCTATAATATCGGTGCTGCACTGACGGCGATTCTGATTGAATTTGTGTTATTGCGCAGCTTTGGCATTGAAGGGACGGTGCTCTGCTTTGTCGGGCTGAATGTGGTTGTGGCGATCATGTTGCGGTTTGGTTTTGTAGTACCTGAACAAAACCATCATTCAGCTCCCGAAATCACCATGAACGCCGCCGGTTTCCGATCAGACTGGCTGGCGCTGGTGCCTGTCAGTATGGCCTCGGCGATATTCCAGCTACTGATGGTGAAACTGGCCGAAATGTTATTGGGGCCGTTTCGCGAATCGTTTGCACTGGTGCTATCCATTGTGCTGCTGGGGATTGCTCTGGGTTCGATACTGGTTCGTCGTTTTCATATATCGTTTCAAAGCATCGTGTTACTCACTCTGGCTGGCGTATTGTTGTTCTTCCTCAGTATGGAACCGGTCGCCTATCTGTATGCGACATGGTATGAGCCGGCATCGGCCAGCTACACCATGGCCGTGTTGCTCAAATGGCTGTGTTTATTGATACTGATGGGTTTGCCATCGTTGGCCTTCGGAGCCACAGTACCTGCTTTGCTCGGTGGCCATGCGGGACGCGATCAAGCATGCGAAGATGTTAGCCGGGATTCCGGGCATTTACTGTTTGTGGCCTCCATGGCCAATGTGGCCGGTTTCCTGCTGATGGTATTTGTGCTGCATCGCTATCTGGATTATGGCAAGATTATGCTGGTGATCGGGCTGCTTGCGGCTGTCTCGTTGCTACTGCATGCAGGGCGGAAAGGCGTTCCCGTCTTGCTGGCCGGTCTGCTATTGCTGGGCAGTGGCGCGTTATTTGCAGCCAACTGGGATGAGGAATTACTTTATATCAGTTATACCAATTTCCGCCATACCGACGATTTGAACGAGGCGCGCCAGACATCGGTGTCGTCAGAGCGATATAAGGGTTATCAGGATGTATTCGCCATCAATCGGGTGGATGGCAGTCCGTACTTTTTTATCAACGGGTACAACAGCATTCCGCTCAATAATCCGTCCGAACGCATTGTCGGCGCTGTCTCATCCTATTACGCACCGGACACCGATCAGGCGCTGGTGCTGGGTTTAGGTAGTGGCGCTACTGCCTCGGTGGTAGGCCAGCTATTCGGGCATACCGATGTGGTTGAAATCAATCCGGTGGTGCGCAACAATCTTTTCAGGATGAAGCAATGGAATTTCGATATCGAATCCAATCCCAGGGTGAATATCATTGTCGATGATGCCATTCATTATACCCGGGCAGCGCAGAAGCAATACGATTTGATTCTTAATACAGTGACAACACCGCTATATTTCAGTTCATCCAAACTCTATACGCGTGATTTTTTCAATGTGGTGAAGCAACGTCTCAAACCGGACGGCGTTTATGTGACCTGGATGGATGCGCGCATTGGCGACAAGGGCGTGGATATTATCCTGAACACCATCAAACACAGTTTCAGGCACTGCGCGCTGCTGTATATCAAATCTTCCTATTTTCTGCTCATCTGTTCCGATGAACCGGTCAGCGCACATGATTTACCTCAGTTCAGGCCGGGCCATGAAATTTATGACAATTTGATTGTAAATGAAGGGATTATGCCGGAATGGCTGAAATATCAGTTATTGGTCGATGATGTATTGCCGCTGGTCACTGATGCCAAAGTGCGCCTCAACGAAGCCGATTATCCGGCGCTGGAATTTGAGATGGCGCGCCTGAGCGGGCGAGGTATTGAGGATTTCAAACAGCGGTTGCGTCAGGCGATGGATCTGGAACAGGTACGCAGGGCGGTGGGGCGGACTCCCCCGACTTACCCGGCTGAACTGGTCTGGCATACTGTACTCAGATTGAGGGATTCATCATTTACGCGGCGCTGGAAAGCGCTGGCACTGCAATATGATGAGCATTTCGAACAGTCTTATCGCGCCGTTCAGCAGTATTATCTGCAACGATTATATGCCAGCGGCAGCAATGCCGATGCATTTCATCATCTGGGCTATCGTTTGATGAAATCGCATCAATACCACGAGGCGTTATCAGCATTTCGAAGGGCGCTGGAACTGGATGCCAGCCACAATAATACCCATTTTAATATGGCTGCGTGTTTTGAGCGGCTTGGCGACTTCCCCAGTGCGCTGGAGCATTATCAGCGGGAAGGAGTGATTGATCCGGAGGATGAAGACCTGCCTTATCGCTTCGGTCGGATCTATGTGGTGATGAAACGCTATCACGATGCAATCGAAAAATTGCGTCAGGCGGTTCGCGTTATGGGCGATGATATTCCATGGCGGGTGTATGATTATCTGGGCAAGGCTTATGAGGGAGTCGGCGATGCAAAGCAGGCAAAAGCAGCATTTCAGCAGGCGGAAGTGATTCGCAGGCAATAGATAAGAGTGATGACATATACAGTTGTTTGGCAGTTGTTTGGCTTAACACTTGCTAACCGATGGCAGTGGCGGGTTTGAATCTATGCGTTTATCATGATTGCACGCTAGATTCTGGCCAGAGAGCGTTTTGCAGCCTGAATTTGAACACAAGACGGTCATCGAACTTGACATTATCTCTTTTTATAAGGTAAGTTGCAGTGTTTTGTAATAGTGGTGCATAAACGGTGGAGGGTAAGTGTCCTTATTTTCAAATAAGTCTGAAGGCGTGATGGGTATCGATATCAGCTCGACCGGCATCAAGCTGGTGGAGTTGTCACGAACTCGTTCCGGTTTCGAGTTGGCCTCTATGGCGATGGTGCCATTGCCGCGTGACGCTATTGTAGAAAATACTATTATTGATTCTACCGCTGTATCCGAGGCGCTGACTGAGGCTGTGCGCACTGCCAGGCCTTCCACTAAAAATGCGGCACTGGCTGTGGCTGGCAACGCTGTGATTATCAAAACCGTCAGCATGCCGGTGACCACTGAATTTGAGCTGGAAGCGCAGATTGAGTACGAAGCCGATCAGCATGTTCCCTATGATATTGATGATGTATTTCTGGATTTTCATATTCAGGGCATTTCCGCCGATGACCCGGAGAAAATGGATGTGGTGCTGGTGGCCTGCAAGCGGGAAGTGGTGGAAGATTACCAACTGGTGCTCAGCGAGGCCGGCCTGAATGCCAAATGCATGGACTGCGCTGTTTTTGCGCTGGAAAATGCGGCTGAAATCACCGACCAGCATGCGGCCCCGACAGGTGGCGAATATGCACTGCCGGACCAGGATGCCGAGGTGAATGCACTGGTGAATATCGGTGCCAATATGATGAATATCAATGTGTTGATTGATGGCCGCATGGCGTTTGTGCGCGATCAGTTTTATGGCGGCGGCAATCTGACTGAAGAGATTCAGAAAGCGCATAACATCAGCTATCAGGCTGCCGAGCAGTTAAAGACAGAAGGTTTTGAAGATATCGACGTGGATGCGTTGGAACGATTTTATGTCGGCCTGACTTCCGAACTGGTGCGCTCGCTGGATTTTTATTCTGCCAGTCGACCCGATTTTCCGGTGCGTAAATTGTACCTTAGTGGCGGTTGCGCATTATTACCGAATCTTGCTACCGAACTGGAGCAACGACTGGGCATTGATACGGTAGTATTGAATCCGTTTGATGCGATCAGTGTATCTTCACGCAAATTTGATGCGGATAGTTTGAGGCAAAATGGTGCGATGATGATGGTGCCGGTCGGGCTGGCATTGCGGAGTTTTGACGCATGATTCGCATTAACCTTATTCCCTATCGTGTGGCGCGCCAGCAGCAGCAAACCATGCAGCATGTCAGCACATTTCTTGTGGTTGTTGTGGTGGCCTTCCTGCTTGCGCTGGCAGCGCATACGTTTGCATCCTTGCAGCTTGCCGACCTGAAAGAAGAAACAATTACGGTTCAGAAACAGAATGATGATCTGAAAAGTAAAATCGGCACGATTGCCAATCTGGCCAATCTGCGTACCGATGTGGAACGCAAACTAAAAATCGTTGATCGTTTGCAGGAAGGCCGCTTCCGTTCTCTGAAAACACTGCATGCGATTTCTATCGTCATCCCTGAAAATGTCTGGCTGGATAAAATTACCGATACGGGCAGCAGCATTGAGTTGTCCGGTCTGGGCGAAAGTAACAAGGCGGTGGCCAGTTTTATGCGTAAGCTGGATAAGTCGCCGCTGTTTACCAATGTGCGTCTGGGCGAGATTAGCCGGGTGATGAAAAGCGGTTTGCCGGTGCGGCGTTTTAGTTTGAAACTGACACATGTAGATGAGAAACCGGCCGCAGCAGTGAAGTCTTTGAAAGCAAATCGCAGGAAGGTTTCCTGATGTTTGAGTCCATGAAAGCATCCCTGTATGAATCGCTGCGTCCGATGTTGCCATTGCCGTTATGGCAAAAGCTGTTGTTTTTGTTGGGTACGTTTGCCCTGATCGGCGCCACCTATTTTTATATGGGCTGGATGCCGTTGCAGGATGAGATTACGCAGCAGCAATCACAGCTCAGACTACAACATACCATACTGCTCAAAAATCAGCATTTGGCGCATGATCTGCCTCGCAAACAAAAGGAATATGCCAATCTGGAGAAGCAGTTGAAGGTGGCGCTGAATATGCTGCCCAAAAAATCGCAGATTCCTGATTTGCTGGAAAATGTATCGTGGGCAGGCAAAGACTCGGGGCTGGAGTTCAAGACGTTCAAACCGGGCCGGGATGTGAATAAACAGATTTATGCTGAAGTGCCGGTGAGTTTTAAAATATCCGGCAGTTTCCGCCAGTTGCTGACCTTTTTGAAACGGGTTGGTGAAATGCCGCGTATCGTTGATGTGAAGAATATGGCTTTAACAAAAGAAACTGCCGGTGACATGTTGACCGTGACGGGGCAGGCGGTGACATACAGGTTTGTGGAAGCAGCGACCAATAAGGCGCATAAAGGGCGGCGTAAATGAATTCGGTGAATGCCCGGGAGATGCAGATGAGACACAGAATACATAGTTTCTTGGCAAAGGGGCGAAGTTTTGCCCGGCTGATGGCAGGTGCGGCACTGATGATTACGCTGACCTGCACTCTGGCTTCCACGGCCAGTGCTACCAGTATTAACAGTCTGAAACTGTTGTCCGGCGAATCCGGTCAGAGCTTGAACATTGGCATGGATGCCGCCGCTGAATATCAGGTGTTCAACCTGGAAGGGCCTAATCGTCTGGTTCTGAGTTTCCCCGCTGCAACCCTGTCCGGCAACGTTAGTCCGTTGCAGGGCGCTGGCGGCGTTGAAAATGTTGTGCCGGTTCAGAATAGTGAAGGTGCTCGCATTGAGATTGGTCTGTCTGCCGGTACAACCTATGAAATTGCCGAAAAGGGCAATGATCTGCTGATTACATTCTCCTCAAAAGCTGCTGCCGGTGCCAGTACTAAAGGCGCTATTTTACAGGATATCGAAGTGCGGGATCATGGCGGTGTAAGCGAACTGATCCTGCGCGGCCAGCATCTGGATACCAATCACAATGCGCTGGTGACCAATAACGGCAAAACCATGGTGCTCGATTTCTGGGGTGG
>CAYUBK010000102.1:0-7395 GCA_964442955.1 uncultured Zetaproteobacteria bacterium
GTAGTGATTCGCCGACCATACCGACATAACCGACAAACGGCGCATCGCTCTCACGGCTTAATTGTTTGGATGTAGTGCCCGATGCCACTAAACCGTGGAAACCGGACACCGCGCCGCAGGCAATGACGATAAACAAAAACGGCAGCATCGGCGGTGCACCGACCGGATTCGGATTGATGGCAGGTGCCACCCAGTCCGGTGACAGGATAAAGAAACCGGCCAGCATCGAAAACAGCGCCAGGTAAAGCAGTAGTGAATTGAGGAAATCGCGCGGTTGTAGCAGCAGCCAGACCGGCAGCACACTGGCAATAAAGGCGTAAATCAACAGCGACCAAGTCCAGTCACCAGCGGAAAATCCGGTCACCGGCATATCCAGCCCGATGCGTGTGGTGATCAGCATCAGCACAAAACCAACCCCGATCATCGGCCACAGCGGCATGTTCTTTTTGTAAACCAGAAAACCGATCACCATGGCGATCAGCATTAATGAGTACGTTGGAAACACAGCCTCGGGGTGCGCTGTAGCCGGAATATTGGCCGCATCAGGGGCGGCGAACAGGCCGGAAATCACCAGCACAAACACACCCATGGCCAGCGCCACGAGGAAGAAAATCACCAGCAGAAATAACAAGCGCGTGCGCGGACTGATCACATCATGGGCGATCGTGCCGACACTTTGTCCTTTGTGACGGATGGACAACACCAGTGCCGAGAAATCATGCACTGCTCCGACCAACAATGTACCAAATACCACCCAGCATAAAGCCGGCACCCAACCCCAGATCACGGCAATGGCGGGGCCCAGCATCGGCGCCAGTCCGGCAATCGAGGCGAAGTGATGACCGAACAGCACGTATTTATTGGTCGGGATATAATCGACATCGTCACGCATGGTATGTGCCGGCGTGGGCGCACTATCATCCAGCTCGAATATTTTTTTAGCCAAAAAACCTTTGGCATAAAAACGGTAAAACAGCATGTAGAAACACAGCACGGTAATCGCCATAACGACTGGGCTCATTCGTTTTCCCTCCGGTAAAAGCAGTTAAAAGTAACAAGTTGTAAGTGCCAAATATAAAACAAATAATAGCAATTTTGCAGGTTAAACAAGTTAACCCCCCCCCCATCAACTTGCCACTTGCTAACTTGCCACCTGTTTTAAAACAATCTGTTTGAGCGCATCGATATGGGCTGCGCTATCATTCAAAGCCGGAATATAGCGATATTGTTCACCGCCGGCGGAGAGAAAATAGTTGCGATTTTCGCTGCTGATTTCTTCCAGCGTTTCCAGGCAGTCGGCGGCGAAACCGGGACAAATCACATCGACCGATTTCACGCCGTCCTTACCCCATTCTTTCAGCGTTTCATCGGTATAGGGCTGCACCCACGGCTCTTTTCCGAAGCGCGATTGAAACGCAACCTGAGCAGTTCCTTCATCCAGCCCAAGCGCCTCACGCAGCAAACGAGCCGTCACCCGGCACTGGCAGGGATAGGGGTCGCCCGCCTTGAAATAGCGTTCGGGAATGCCGTGAAAACTCATCAATAAGCGCTCCGGCTCACCATACTCCGCCCAGTGCGTCCGCACGCTATCCGCCAACGCCTCGATATAGGCCGGATGCTTGTGATAAGCATCGATCAGATGCAGTTCAGGCACGCGCCGCCATGTTTTGAGCACATCAGCAACGGCATCAAACGTCGAACCGGTCGTAGTGGCTGAATATTGCGGATACAGCGGCAACACAATGATCTTGCGACAGTTCTTTTCACGCAAGGCTTCCAGCCCGCTCTGGATGGACGGATTGCCATAACGCATGGCCAGTTCGACATACACGCTCGCCTCGGTTGATTTGGCCATCGACTGACGCAACGCCTGCTGCAATTTATCACGCTGTTGCTTGCCGGCTGCCATCAGCGGGGAACCATCTTCCGTCCACACCGATTGATACAACGCCGCCGATTTGGCCGGACGCGTGTTCAGGATCACGCCGTTGAGAATCAGCCACCACAGCCAGCGCGGCTGCTCAACTACACGCGGATCCCACAGAAATTCTTTCAGATAAACACGCAGCGCCGCCGTTGTCGGCGCATCCGGCGTACCCAGATTGGTCAGCAACACCCCAATACCGGCAGGCTGCTCATGATCAAACTGCTGTTGCGCGCTATAACTCATTCAAACTCCATCAATCCAGTCAAAAGCAAAACCTTTCACCACAGAGTTTCACAGAGTAAAACCACAAACAATCGGAATATTTTGTCTGTTCTTTTCATCTGCGTTTATCCGCGTTCATCTGTCCCCCAGGGGAGCTTCTCTGGCTGCGCACCACAAGCATTTCCTTCGGTCACCATTCACCTTCTGGTTACTGCCTTTGACTTACTCTGCGAAACCCTGCGTCCTCTGCAGTAAGTGTTTTTGACTGTTCCTTTTCCTCAAGCAATGCGAAAATCATTGCAGTTATCCGGCAAATGACCAGCAGAAAATTCGACATGGTCGACTTGCGCATAGCCCGGCCCGCGTTTCAACCATTGTTTCATGGTATCAAGCTGTTCGGGCGCGCCGCAAATCAATGCTTCGACGCTGCCATCGGCACAATTGCGCACCCAGCCTGAGACACCGAGTTTTCGGGCTTCGATTTGTGTGTAATAGCGAAATCCAACACCCTGCACGCGACCCTGAATACGGACATGAAAACACGCCTTCATGTATCGTCCGGTTTCAGCACCGTATCTTTGGCCAGCCCATCAGTCTCAGGGTGATCGGTGGAATAATGCAGGCCGCGCGATTCATGGCGCTGCTGGGCACTCTGCACAATCAGCTCCGCCATCAGCGCCAGATTACGCAATTCCAGCAAATCCCGACTGACCGGATGCTTCCAGTAATAAGAGTCGATCTCCTCCTGAATCAGGCGCAGGCGGCGGCGCGCCCGCCGTAATCGTTCGTCGGAGCGCACAATGCCGACATAGTGGGCCATGGTGGCGCGAATCTCGTCCCAGTTCTGCTTGATCTGAATACGTTCGGTTTCCGGCACAACACCCGACTCATCCCAAACCGGTACAGGACTGACTGGTGTTTCCGGCTGTTTTAACACATCAGTCGCGCAGCAATCAGCCATGACCAGACATTCCAGCAACGAATTACTGGCCAATCGGTTCGCTCCATGCAGGCCGGTACCCGCCGTTTCACCAATCGCATATAAGCCTTCGATATCGGTACGGCCATGCACATCGGCCCGAATGCCGCCGCACAGATAGTGCGCAGCCGGCACCACAGGCACAAGTTCCTGCGTCATATCCAGTCCGAGTTCCAGCAAACGGCCGTGGATATTGCGAAAGTGATCCGCAATCGCCACATCGCCAATTGGACGGGCATCCAGATACATGCAGTCCGCACCCTGCTTTTTCATTTCATGATCAATGGCGCGAGCCACAATATCGCGCGGGGCCAGTTCGCCACGTTTATCATAATCAAACATAAAGCGGCGACCTTGCTGATCCACCAGATGCGCACCTTCGCCGCGCAATGCTTCGGACAGCAACATGTTTGAACCTTGACGATGAAACAAACAGGTAGGATGAAATTGTATGAACTCCAGATTCATCATCGAGCAGCCCGCCCGCCATGCCATGGCGATGCCGTCGCCGGAAGCGGCGTGCGGATTGGAAGTATAGAGATAGACCTTGCCAACGCCGCCAGTCGCCAGAATGGTATGACGTGCGGCAATCGCCAGCACCTTACCCACAGGATTGAGTATATAGGCACCGAGGCAACGCTGATCATTATTTTGACCCAAATGCCGGCTGGTAATCAGATCAATCGCCGTATGCTGTTCCAGCCGCCGCACATTGCGATGCGGGGCGACCAGCGACAGCAGCGCCTCGGAAATAGCGCGTCCGGTCGCATCCTTGGCATGCACGATTCGCCTGCTGCTATGACCGCCCTCTTTGGTCAAATGCAGTTCGCCGTCCTGGCGATCAAAACGGGTGCCAATTTCCACCAGTTCTTCGATGATTTCCGTACCACGGCTGACAATCGCACGCACCACATCCTCATGACACAGCCCGGCACCAGCGTTCAAGGTGTCCTGTACATGCGATTCAAATGAATCTTTATCCGATGACACGCCGGCAATGCCGCCTTGCGCATTCCATGTGCTGGAATCCCGGAATTCTCCTTTATTCACCAGCATGACCTGCCCGTGCGGCGCTAGTCTGCTAGCCGCCAGCAAACCGGCCGCGCCGCTGCCAATAATCAGAAAATCTGTTTGGAGTTGTTGCGTCTGCACATTCATTTCAGGCCAATACTATCCCAGCAAGTGCAAGACTTCACGCTCAGTTTATGTCTTCAATAAAGGCGAATACATAAAATAATTTGCATATATCCTATCTCGGGCGCATCGAGCTGATCCCCGTTCAAAACGCTAAGCCTCTATCCAGGCGCTTAGTTCTGATGATAAGCACGCTCCGGATAATACACGCCTGATGAATATATTTTCCCTGCCTGCTCGAAAGATACCGTCAGCCAGTGCTGGCCTTTCTCATGGCTAAGGTTATAGAGCGCCATGTACCAGTCGCCCATGAGCATCATGGGCATTTTTGACTCGACACTGCCATCCGGATGCTTGGCCGATGAATACAATTTAAGATTTGTAACAGGTTGACCATTTTTTTGAACACTTACCATCAGATGATACAAACTCCGGCTAAAACCTGTACCCTCAGGAGCTGGCATGACATGAAAAATCATCTCATAACCACCGCTGATGCCTTTATGGGCAACAAAAAAATCCTTTTTGTGATCCATACCTGCCTGTGGTTGGCTATCCGTTTGCGACTGTGTGCCAAGCGTGCTGCACCCTGCGGAAAAAAACGAAATTCCAATCAAAAGCGAATATATTATTGCTCGAATGCCCATGAAAAAAGCCTCCCTTTTTTGAGACCCATGAACTCTATGGCCATCACGGCAAACAACGCAATCAATGATCCTATAATCAGACCGACAGCCGGGCCGAATAACCACAACACGCTTTGCTCAGCACCTTGTGGACCTAGTTCGACTGTGCGAAAGCCCATCAGAATCCATGCTGGCGGATAAAGCAGCGCTCCCAGGCCGAATGTCCAGCCGAATGTTTTTTTCCAGCGGGATTTCAGCGTTGTAGCAGCGACCAGAATTAGCATAGCAATTGCCAGAATACCGATCCCCATGAAATGAATATGTCCGCGTAACAAGCGCTGCATGGCATCTGTCGCCAGACTGCCGGAATGGCTATGCTGATGCACCTCTGTTTCGTCACCACCGGGTGCATCATGGTGTGAATTTGAGCCTGTGCCAGCGGCATGCGCGTGCCCTACCGTCATGCCGGACATATCCAGTTCCTGCATATGATGCTTCATTTCTGCCTTTTTGACTACGGATTCCTGCTGTTCAAAACCGCCATGCAGTTGCTCATGGTGTGTCGCAATATATGCGGCCCAAAGTGCTCCCAGTATAAGTGCCAACAGAGCCATGCCCAGACCGTGATACACGTCCAACAAAGATTCTCTCAGACTGTTCATTCTATTCCCCTTGAATATAACTTATCTCTTTCGATATAAAATTACTGCAGCAGTTACGATAATCGCTACTGAAACCATGCCTAACACCAACATGGCATCATTAAACTGCACTATAGTCATTCTGATTTACCATCTCGTGAATGTCGACGCTGCACGTATTTGGCATGCTGATAGTAGACAGTACAAATGATGGAAAGAACCAGAAAAATAACGCCATACATGATATACACTTCTTCATTCTGATAATTGATGGAATCTTCAATAAACGATGAGAATGAAAATCCTTCTCTGGCATGCATTTAAGCCTCCGTAGAATTAAAAACGGGGGCTCACAGAGCCCCCGCTTGAATCAACAATTACAGCGCAATATCGAACCCTGCAATGATCGTATTCAGTGAATTCTGCTGACTGACGGTAGTTACCAGGCCCACTCCCGGCACCATTGCCATGCCCATGGATGTCACCAGGTTTTGCGTATGCGTATAGGATACGAAACCCTGCACATTCTGAGCAACCTGATACAAACCATATGCAGTGATATTATTGGTTGTTTTTGGCCGTTTTTTCAGGGCCCCCGCCATTTTCAGATCAACACGGGTTTGATCCCATTTGACACCAAGCAGAACGCCATCTCGTATCAGATACTCAGCAGTAACAGTGAGCGCCCGGACGTCCAGTTTTTCATTGCCTGCTGCCGTACTGCTGTTTTTACCCAATGTCAGTGCGCCCCAAATCTGAAATGGTTCGCCATAATTCAATGCGAAATCCACACCATAGCGGGTTACATTCTTGAACTGCATCGCAGTAGCAACCGGACTGCCAGCTGTAGTAGTAGCTGTACCACCAAAGGTAACACCACCTGCCGCAACAGTAGCAGCATTGGCATTCATGCCCATCAGCATGGTGTTTTCACCGCCAAATGCATCACTGCCATAGTTGGTTGCACGATAGCCATAGACGCCAATGATATAGTTATCAGCAATTTCCTGAGCCAGACGACCATACACTGCATTCGATACCTTGTTATTCTGGGAACTGTTCTTGCCATAGGTGAATGCAGAAAGGTTATATAACGTACCAACGCCGGAATCGCCATTGGTCGTACCATGAATACTGATACCATCACCCATCATCAACATGGTGCCGCCAGCCATCTGGGCCGCATCCACCGCGCCAAAACCCAGCGGGCGACGGGACATCATGGTCATACCATAACCGACATCATTCTGAACCCGGCCGAAACGCACCTTGAACAGGTCATTGAAATAATACAGGCCTTCAGCCATACCGATTCCATTCTGGTTGGCATCTATCCACCAGCCGAAGTTATCATAAGAACCGGAAGAGATCAGACCCAGTTCACCAAAACCAACCTTGCGATTTGAAGTCCACTCTCCGGTAGCAGGATCCTGAACCAGGGCACCATCCAGCATGCCCATGCGATGGCCAGGCATCACCGGCGTGTCAAACTGGTCTGTAATTGGGCCTGCACCAGAATACATTACCTGAGTTCTCAGAGTAAACGGGAAATTGCTGGCAAACACTGCTGCCGGAGATTCATCGCCAGTATCAACATTCTTGCCGCGATCACTTTGCATATCCAGATCGTCTTTACCCGGCTCAAAGCGGAATCCGCGTTCACGGAATGCCACGCCCATCTTGCTCAGTTTGGGGAACATTGTATGGCAGGAATTACAGGCCATGCCATATTTCCGGGCAAAGACCGGAATAGCATCAGCGTCTTTCGCCCAGAATGCGAGCGTACCCACAAGGGTGAAGGCGCCGACGACTGTAGTCATCATTATTTTTTTCATTGGGATTAAACCCTCCATTTCATTTTCTAAC
>CAYUBK010000103.1:0-7394 GCA_964442955.1 uncultured Zetaproteobacteria bacterium
GTGTCGCTTTTTGTTGATCCTAGTCATTCCTTTTGGCCTACTTGGGTTCATCCACCAGTGCCTTTTCCAGAGTCATTTTCAGATCGTTGGGACTCAGCTTGGCGATGGTGTTCACTTTGGCCAGCTCCATATCCAGCACGCGCCCGACATCGCGAACCACCGCCTTGGCCTTCATCGAACCGAAGGTAATAATCTGGGCGACCTTATCCTCACCGTATTTGTCAGTAACGTAGCGGATGGCCTCCTCGCGTCGGTTCATACAGAAGTCAATATCGAAATCCGGCATGGAAACGCGTTCAGGATTAAGAAAGCGTTCAAACAGAAGTCCATATTTAATGGGATCGAGGTCGGTAATCTTCAGACAATAGGCGACCAATGAACCGGCACCGGAACCACGCCCCGGGCCAACCGGAATACCCTGATTCTTCGACCATTTGATAAAATCCGATACGATCAGAAAGTAACCGGGGAATCTCATCTCTTCAATAATACCAAGTTCGAAATTCAGGCGCTCATCGTAAAGCTTGCGATCAGCATCGGGGGCGCCGGCAACAATGGCCGGCCAGCGCTCATCCAGCCCTTCATTCGACTGCGCACGCATATAGGCGCTGAGTTCCAAGTCTTCAGGCGGCTGAAAATCGGGCAGTTGATAATGCCCGAATTGCAAATCCACATTGCAGCGGTTGGCGATATGAATCGTATTTTCCAGCGCTTCGGGGATATCCGCAAACAACTCGGTCATTTCGGCATACGATTTCATATAATATTCAGGCGTAAAATGGCCGCTCACATCATCGCTGAGGCTGCGATTCTGTTGCAGGGCCAGCATGGCCTTAAAAGCATTGAAATCATCGCGTTCCTGAAAATGCGCGTTATTGGTTGCTGCCAGGGGAATATCCAGCTCATGCGCCAGCGTGATCAACTGTCGATTAATATCCTCCTGGCCGGACGCGCCATGGCGTTGCAATTCGAGAAAGAAGCAGTTCTCGCGGAACATGCTCTTGTAGGCTAACGCCGCTTGCCGCGCGCCCTGCCGATCACCCTTTTGCAGTAATTGCTCCACTTCGCCATTCCAGCCCGAGGAGAGTGCAATCAGGCCATCAGAATATTCCGCCAGCAACGGCTTGCCGACACGCGGTTTGTAATAGAAACCTTCCAGATAGGAAATGGAAATCAGTTTGAGAAGATTCTTCCAGCCGTGATTGTTGCGCGCCAGCAGCACGATCTGCTGAAAGCGCGGCCCTCTCGGCCCTTCTGAAACGCGTTTATGGTGATCGTCGCAAAGATAGACTTCACAACCCAGAATCGGCTTGATGCCCATGCGCATGGCTTTGCTATAAAACTCGACCGCACCGAACAGGTTACCGTAATCGGTCAAAGCCACTGCCGGTTGCTTCAGCTCAACTGCCTTGGCGAGCATGCCATCGACTGATGTAGTCGCCCCCAATAGTGAGAAATCAGAGTGATTATGCAAATGAGCAAACGGTGTAAATCGCATCCGGCGATCATAACGGCGGCCGGCTAATTTTGCATCATCCCGATCACACCGGCAGCTGGTTTGCTCCGACGAGCATTTGCTCTTAATCCTTCAAGGTGCCTGCCAGTCGTTCGCCAAGAATATAGCTGATATTGAAATTCAATTTGGCCACAATACCGGGGAAATAACGCAAATCATTTTTCAGCCGTTCATAGTCAAATTTCACTACAGTGACAGCACTGAGGGCGCATACATCCGCCGTGCGCTCAATTTCATTGACGAAAGCAATTTCACCGAATACATCACCTGCTTTCATCGTTGTCACTGCGATGTCCTCATCTTTGCCATGATGGATGACTTCAACATCGCCATTGATAAGCAGATACATGCAGCGCTCAAGACTCCCCTGTTCAATAATTTTTGTTCCCTTGCTGAATTCTTTCACCTCGGAAATCAACATGGCCTTGCGAATCTGATAGTTGGACATACCATGAAATAAACGGCAGTCATGCAGGGATTCCTTATCCATTTTCAAGGCGATGATATCATACAGCCCGACCAGACGAACACGGGCCATGACCAGCGGTGTTACAATCAGATTGGCAAACAGGGCGAATAGCATCGTTGCTGCCGAAAGCGCGCCAAACTGCCCGATAATGGCAAAATCAGATGCCAGCAAAATGCCAAAGCCGAGCGCCAACGCCACGCTGGTCGCGATCATGGGCAATGACTCTTCACGCACGGTGAGTTGCGTCGCATGCACCGCATCGCCGGAATCCCGGCTGAGTTTATTGTAGCTGGACAGCAAATGAATCGTACTATCGATGGCAATACCAATGGCAATCACTGCCACCATCGCCGTGCCTGGATTCAATGGAATCCCTAACATCCCCATCACGCCAAACATCAGGATTATCGGAATAACACTGGGCACCATGGCAATCAGGCCGCCCTTAAACGAGGTAAACATAGCTGACATCAGCAGGAAAATAATCAGCAGCAATATGCAAAGCGATTTAATCTGGGCCCACAACAGGCTTTCCGCCGCTTCATTGATCATCAGATTTTTACCTACCACAAACACCTGCATATCCGCGCCGGCAATGTCCTGCACCACCTGACGCAGTTCGGCAACGTTAGAGTTCAGTACATTCGAATCACTAACATTATGACGCACGACAATCGTGGCTCGTCTGAAATCGTGACTGACATAGCGGTTCAGATCGTGTCGATGCATGAACAATAAATACTGTGAAACCATTTCCTTGCTGGCCGGCACCTGATACCAGCTCTTTTGACCCGCATGGAATTCACGATTTAACAGCTTCAGATAATCAGCCAGTGAGATACTGCGATCGAAAATACCCTGTTTGGCAATGAAATCCCCAATCTCATCCAGCTTGCGAATATTGGCCGGATGTAAAAATGCCTGCTCGCGATTCGACTGAACCGTAATAAAAAATGTTTTGATGCCCGACAGATGTTCATGCACTTCAGATGCATCCGTGATCAGTTCCCGATCCTGTTTAAAATAGGACATCGGATCATTGGTCACATATAACTTGGATGCTTCGTAAAGAAAGAAAGCACATAACAACACCGTGCCAAAGAGTACAATACGCTGCATCGGAATATTGGATTTGCTGTCGAATTTGACGACAAGTTCGGACAGCCACCATTTGCCTGACAGTGGTTTGGATTTACCTTTGCCCAAAGCGCCAAGCATGATCGGCACCAGCAGCATGGTGATGATGCCATTGGCCAGCATGGCGAAACTCGAAGCCAGTGCGAAATCACGAATCAAATCGATACTGCTGAAGATATTGCTGGCGAAGCCAAGCACGGTCGTAAAAACCGTCAGGAAAAGCGGTGTCGCCATTTTACGCAACATACGTCGCACGCAAAATTCCGCGTCCCGATCAGAATACTCACCCCTGATCTGCAAAAATGTTGTAATCAGATGCGTATCTTCGGTAGCGCCAATCACGATAATCAGGGTGGGCAGCATAGCGCTGAGAATGTTCACCGGGATGCCAAACCACCCCATCATACCCAGCGTCCAGGCCAGACTCAGGCCAGCAGTCACCAATGGAATCAGGCCTGCCACGACACTGCGCAAAAACAGCAGGATAACGATCATCAACACCAGCGCTGAAATGGGTGCAAGAACGCGCATATCCGATAACAGCGTCGCTTCCAGTTCCGTCTCGATGCGTGGCCCGCCTATCTGGAACACACGCTCAAATTTTTTCTGAGCACCGCCTATGGCTTGTTGTATGACAGCATTTACTTTGGCATGGCCCAGTTTTTCCGCTTTTTTCGGGTCTAGCACCACCATCAGGGCCAGATCATGGCCGTCCGGAGACACCAGATTGCCTTTTAATAACGGGTTGTAGAGCACATCGTCTCTTAGTGTATCAACAGCTTGCTGTGTCTCGGGCAGTTGCTCAACAAACACTTTTGAACTGATACTTCCCTGCTCGCCACGCAGGCTGCGCAATGTAAAAATATCATCCACGCGCTGGACAATATCCAGCGCAGTCAAACGATCATGCATCGCCTTAAGGGCTGCAAGTTTAGCCGGAGACCAGAGTTGTTTATCGCGCACAAAAACCAGTGTCTGGCTATCAGAGCCGAACTCTTCGATCACCGATTCATAGACCAGACGATTGGGGTCGCCATCGGCAATCATACTGTCCACGCCGGTATCGATATGCAGTCGAGGAATGCCGCTTGCGGCCAGCGCTGTGAGCAATACCATCGCAAGCAAGATCAGTAAACGGTGTCCTGTCACGAATATGAGTATCCGACTCATGGCTTCTCCTCGCTGCCCGTCACCTGAGCATCATCGGGTTTTTCGGCGGCGCCATTGGAGCCCTTATTGGCATCATCCTTCTGCTTTGCGGCGACCAACAAGCTGTTTTCATCAAAGGCTGACTCAGGCGCGTAATCACTGGAAAATATACGCTGATCGATCTTAAGAATGGAACGATGCCGGTTCAACATATTCTCCACCTTAACCATATCGGCGCGCCACATTTTCCCACCCACCGGGTGAATATTATGGCTCGTCTGCCGCTTAATCAGGTGCGCCTTGTTATCAAAATAATCAACCCGACTGATAAAGAAATTGTCCTGACGAACAAATAACATGCGTTCTGCATAGGATCGTTCAGCAGCAGATAGCGATGCTGATACATCAGCATAAACAACAAAGTAGACCATGCCATCGGCCACCACATCATCAATCCGGTGATAGACAAATGATGCCATATCCTCCGGCATGAAGTCTTCCAGAGAAAACTCACTGCCCAACATCTGACCGCCAGATATGGCACCAACATAATCTGTCAGTTTAGCACCCAAGGCAGGTAGAAAAATTCGGCTGCTACCGGATCCATCGGGATGATGTACAAATAACAGTACTGTTCCTGCAATACTGTCGGGATAGATAAACTCAAGCTTTGTTTTAAAAACGCCGTCCTTCTCCATGCGGGAATAGCGCCGCATGCGTCGGACATCGTGCTGTTTGTGCGCATCTGTGAGAATCAGGGTCTGCGCTTCAAACACATACGGATATAGTTCATGGCGCTTAATTGACTCGCGAATAATCTCGGTACCGGTTAAGTGCGCCAGCGCCAGCTGTGTTTGAACTACCTGATGGCTATCATCAGGCGCTGAAATCGGTGCTGCATTGACCATGCCAATCAGACTGGCGAGCAACAGCACGCTTGCAAAACAACCTTTCAGCGACACATGGGCAGGCACGCTTATTCCTTCTCCCGGGGCGGCAAGTTTAAAATACTCATGGCCACTTTATCAGCCAGCCGCCCCAATAGCTGGCTCATGGCTGCCGCCATATCGGCATAATCGCTTTCAACAATCACAGCATCGCTTTGAAGTTGTTCATAATGGCTCTCGATAATTTTCCCTGATCGTTGCAATAGCCATCGCACTCGCAAGTGCATATATCCATCGGCCAGGCGCTCGAACTGGCGAAAATCAACCAGCAGTGAAATTTCGGCATCCATTGAGCCGGGAAAAGGTGCTGTAGTTACAGTGACTGAGCCCACGCGTTCGGCCAGATTATCGCTCAGGGTGTTGGCCAGATTATCTCGCAAACGGCCGCCCCACTGGTGATATTCAGAAATATGCAGATGATTTTCCGCATCGCGGCTCACCATGCGAGGCCTGTCCAGATAGCGGGGAATCTCCACCTGTCGCAGTGTGATGGCAGGCACCGGCGCTGCCGATTTGATAGCTTGTTTTGCTGGCACTGTATTAAGCACATAATACTGCGTCACAGGTGTTTTACAGCCGACCAACACCAATAGCGCTGGAACAATCATCGCTAGCGATAAACGCAGTTTACTTGCTTGTAACGACTTGCGGGATAGGCAATTCATTTTGTGTCTCCTGTTGCCGGTTTTCCAAAGATGACAGCATTGGGATGACGCTCAAGCAGATCAACAAATGAACGAATAGCACGCGCCATATCAGATAAGTCCCGACTCAACTGATTAATCTGATATTGTAACGGCGAAGCAGGATCAAGGGTCTGGTCAATGGTGTGCAGTGTTTTCTCAGCCTGATCCATAGCATGGCGACCCGAAACCAGCGCCTCATCCAGATGCAGGGTCAATGGCTCGGCGCGCCCTTCCAGCGTCTTGATGACTTGCCGGAAACTGTGCAGGGAAGCCTGCATATCAATCATAGTTTGCTTGAGCTCCGGCCCGTTCATGATGGCATTTGCACCATGCAGCAGCTCAGCAAGATCATCGCCTATCTTATCCAGCGGTATCTTCTCCAGCTTGGCCAACACGCTTTGCAAACCACCGGTAATGGAAGGGATTTCGGGCAATTCTGATGAGTCGCCACCGAGCAGACGGGACGGGCTACCCGGATGCATATCGAGCCCGACATACAATTTCCCGGTCAGCAAGCTGCCTGTCTGCAACTGGGCACGCAGGCCCCGGCTAATCAGGGTATGAAGCACCTCCAGTGCCGTTTCATCACCGCTGGTATTACCTGCAACAATGCGTTCAGGCTCCAGCTCAACAACGACAGGAATAAGGAAACTCAAATCGGACGGATTAAACTGCAAACGAACATCGGTGACCTGCCCCACCTTGATGCCCTTGAACTCTACCGGTGCTCCGACATCCAGACCTCGCACCGAACCATCGAAAAACACCACCAGACGCAATTTTCTGGTATAGGCCTTGGCGAGAATTTCATCATAATCGGCATACAGCGTGTACACCAGACTGCTGGCATCATCATCGGGACCATCGGTAGATTTTTTCGAATCAAAAGCAATGCCACCAAAAATAATTGAGCGCAACGAACTCGAACGCAGACGAAAACCATCTGCCCCCATCGACAGGTCAATGCCGCTGATATTCCAGAAATGGCTGTTGCCATGCACCAGTTCATCATAAGGGGCGCGCACAAACACGTGAATAAACAGGCTATGCTGATCATTGGCCAGTTCATAACCCTGCACTTCGCCAGCCTCAATACCCTGATAATATACCGGCGAACCAATATCCAGCGAACCCAGTTTTTCTGACATTAATGTAATACGTACGCCATTGGCATCGGATTTAATAGCAGGCGCCTCATCCAGACCAATAAAGTGATGCTGTGGCGCACCATGCCCAGGATCGATCTCCAGATAGGAGCCGCTGATCAGCGTGCTTAATCCGCTTACGCCTCGCAAACTCAGATGTGGACGCACCACCCAGAACCGCGTGTCACGATGCAGAAAAGTCGCGGCTTCGGGATTCAGACGCGCGGTGAGTACGACATGATCAAAGCGATCAGAGAACCTCAGTTTCTCGACTTTTCCAATCGTCACATCTTTATATTTAATCAGCGTTTTGCCCGCTTCAATGCCTTCTGCCGTATGCAAGGT
>CAYUBK010000104.1:0-7368 GCA_964442955.1 uncultured Zetaproteobacteria bacterium
CTGCTGCGATTGCCCCGATATAGCTGCAACCTTGGATAGGCCTCATCGCTCAGCAAAATAAAGGGGAAGGATTTTGAATCCTTCATCAGCACGTTGTAACGCGGCTTGAGTTGTTTGATCAGATTATGTTCGAGCACCAGTGCTTCAGCTTCCGACTGCGTGATGGAAAAGGCGATATCCCTGATTTGCTGCGCCATGGCCTGGGTACGCGGTGATTCCGGCCTGCGCTGGAAATAACTGGAGACGCGTTTCCTCAAATTGCGCGCCTTACCGACGTATAACACCATGCGTTTGTTATCGAGCATGCGGTACACGCCCGGTTCGCGCGGTAATGTACTCAGAGTGATGGGCGGTTCAATCCACATGGCAGCCAAGTGTCACGCCATATTCAACTGCGGGAAAGTATTTTGTTCATTCATCCGAACGCAGTGCTTTCCATTCCACTATCCAGTGGGCTGGTGACTGTCCGGGGAAATGAATGCCACGGATGGGCTTTCTACAATTTCATTGGGGTCGTCTGTGAAAATCCATGGTCCGGATTGGTTCAACAGGAAAAATCAATTGCAGGGATTGACCATCCTTGTTTATTTCGACATGCACTGGCCCGTTCCAGCGGTCACCTACACCAAAGCCAATCTGATCATCCTTGATGACTTCCATTTGCGATAACAGACGAATCGGCGGATGCTCATCCGGCATGGTCAGTTTAATCGTTTCATCGGCATAAAAGTGAATGGTGGTTTTGCCGCCATCCTGCTGCCAGACACCTGCTAACTGAGTGATTTTATCAGCGGGAACAGGGTTGTCAGTTGCCATGCAGGCAGCGAGTGAGAACAGCAGGCCTAAAGCCATGAGTCGGGCGAATGAGCGTGCTGCGTTCATGACTGATGCCTTTTGAGTTTCAGTTGATGGCCGGAGATAGTCATGCGTTCCTTATCTACGCCTTTATAGATGGTCAGCGTCTCTGAAATGGTGCCTTTCTCGAATTGCAGCAGGAATCCATAGAGGTAAAAATCACCCCGAAAACGCGGGTCGTTATGCTGGAAGGTTGGCTTGATGTTTTTCAGCGCACCCAACGGCTGGACGAGTGTGGTCAGTTTCTGTTTCCAACTACTCTTCGGGTGCATTTTGTAGAACTGTTCATCATACAGCGGCATGACTGCATCCCAGACTCCGGTTTGGAACCCCTTGTGAACGGTGCTGACAATTTGACCGGCCTCTTCACCCTGGTTGGCTTCGGTAAGGCACCCCCCGAGCATAGTGAGAAGTATGGGGAGTATTAATAATCGGGTAAAAAAATATTTCATGTCGCCTCCGAGGGTTGGCGATGCTAGGAGGTGGTGTGCGCTTGGCAAGTTGCGCTGTATTTGCTTACTGCTTTTCATAAGATATAAACCATAGTATGGTTTGGTCACTAAATGATTATAGCCAAGGAGGAGATTAATGGCGAAAAAGAAACCCGGTCAGGATCAGAATAATGGATTGAGGATGGTGCTATTCTATATAACGTGTGGCATTTTCCTTGTCACGGCCAGTTACGGGGGGCTCTATTTTGCATTCGGGCACCTCAGTTCAGGCATTGAAAATAATGACAAGGCTGAACTGGAGGCAGGCATTAATTTCCATCAGCTTCAGGGCGCGATCAGAACCCAGTTGCCGGAGAATCTGGCACCTGTCAAAGTTGAAACAGGCGGCAAATATTCAAACTCTGCACTCGTTGTAAATGATGCCCCCAAGATTGAAGTGAATGCCGATACCTTTGTCGATCTGGTCAAGCGAAGCGGGATTTGCGCTCCGGCCGGGGGTAAGGCTGGTTATGATGAAGATGCCTGTACGGTAAGCATGGAATCCATGGCGTATTCGCACCTGAATTATAAAGTCGTGAATAATGCCGACAAAAACATTTGGGCGAAATTCATTGTTGCCAAGGATCAAAGTATTGTTATCTGGCGTTTGACCAGCGCAACGCTGTCCAAAGCGATGATGGCCAAGGTGCTTGAGTAAGCCTGAACACAACAACTCACTCAAACACAAAAGCTGGCGGGGTAATCCTGCCAGCTTTTTTGTTTGATCTCAGAGTAAAGCGCTGCTTGCAATGTAGGTGGCAGGCGGAATAATGCCGCACCATGCCTACCGATACCCAACCCCTCAAGCCCGGCGAGAAAATTCTGTTCACTGTAGCCGGCGTATTTGTCGTCTTCGCTATCATTGCTTTTATTATCATGCAATTTGTGATTGCGAAGTCAGACAAACCAATTTTTGAACAGAAAACCCATGCCAGCCTGTCGGCAGAAGGGCAGAAAGGCTCTGAGTATTTTCGCATCAATGGCTGTACGACCTGCCACCGGGCTTTGCGTAACGGTACCAATATGGGGCAAACCGCCGATCTCGATGGTATCGGCTCTCGCCGTACAATGGAATGGATGTATGCCTTCCTGATTGATCCGGTGACTAACTATGGCAGTGAGACGATGGATCATCGGCCTGGCCAACGCTCTGCTGCCTATGTGGCCAAGATACCTAAAGAAAAACTACATGCCATCGCCGTATTCTTATCCGAATTGAAATCTGATCAGGGTTCATCGTCGGCACCAGTGCCGCCAAAAGGTGATTCGCCGTTTATCGATAGCATGGTCAAGACATGGGCACCAAAAGAATGGAAAGAAAAATACCCGGATATCAGAGATAAACAACAGCCGGCCAGTCCAGCAAGCGCAGGAGCATCCAAGTGACAACAAAAGCACCCCTTCAGCCGTGGGAAGAGGAAGAGTATGTCAAATATACCCTCTGGTTCATCTTCGCTTGTGTGATCTACAGTATTATCGGTTTTTCGTGGGGTGCGCTGATGGGCGGCATCCATGATTTCCGTCATTTCGTTGATCATCGCATGTTCGGCAAGTTGATCGTACGAGCGCATACTCATATCAATCTGCTCGGCTGGGTGGAAATGGCGATTTTCGCGGCGGTGTATTATGTCGTACCGCGTTTGGCCAAACGTCCGATTTACAGTTTGAAGCTCGTCAAAGTGCATTTCTGGACGCATAACTTTGGTCTGATCGGCATGGTTGTATTCTTTACGACTGCCGGTGTGATCGGTGGCATAGCAAGCCAGACGATGTTGCCGTCTGAAGTGGAGCAACTGGTACGCCCGTGGCTGGCAGTGATGGGGATTTTCGGATCGATAGTGCTGCTGGCCAACTGTATCTGGGCCTATAATATATTCCGTACCTGCGCCGGCTGGAGAAAAAACAGGTGAAACGATTGAAATCCTTCACACTGTTTGCTCTGGTAGCGTGCAGTCTTGCCGCCTGTGGCGATGTGGATTTCGGCAGTGTTGGCGGCGGCGGCGTATTTTTGACTGGTAAACTCGCCCCCGTGCTGAAAACCAAGACGCTGGCCGATGTCGGCGGCGATATGTCCAAAATCACCAGTTATCGCTATCCCGATCCGCGTATGTATCAACTATCTTTCGATGATGCGGTCAAGCAGCATAAGCCTATTGTGCTGGAATTCGCCACGCCCGGTCATTGCACCCAGTGCGACAAACAATTGCAGTTAATGAAAGAAATGATGAATAAATACGAGCATCAGGTGATCTTTCTGCATATGGACCAGTATTACAATCCGGAAGCCTATGACGCCTTTCAGGTGCGCGGCGAGCCATGGACGTTTGTGATCGATGCCGAAGGTAAAGTGAAAGTGGTGTATCCCGGGCGCATGCTGTATCAGGAGATCGATCCGGTGCTGGCTGATCTGACTTCAAGTCCGGCCAAGGGGGACTAAATGGCCAGAAACTGGCAGGAAGTGCAATGTGAATTACAACCCGACAAGGCCGGCGTTTTATGGGACCTGGTGTTATATGTGCCGACGGTCGGTTTCTTACTGCTCTGGGGTGTGAAGCTCTGGTATGGCGGGGACGATCAGGTTGCAATCGGCTACGGATTGATGTTTCTGGGCTTTTTCTTTCTGATGGTAGGTGGTGGCCGTGTGATGCGCCGGTTATTGATTCACCCGAAAGCACCGGTGTCACTGGATATCAATAAGGAGCGTATCCGTCTGAAATTGAAAAATGGTACGGTGACAGCGCTGGTGAAGGATATTCGCTTCTTTTCCGACCATGCCGGTAAATCATTCGGCCTGACAGGTGTCGATAATCATGGTGCCAAATGCCAGCATGTTTTTCATCGCAAGCAGTTTGATGAGGATACCTTTAAAGCGATTGAAAAAGCGCTAGAGCGATACAAATAGGATTTTCAATTAACGCGCTTCAGGCACATTGTTTATTACATGTACACCTTTCCTGATGCCAGTATTCTCGGGCATGACGCGTTTCTAACGCGTATGTTTGATCGTGTCCCATGCGAAATAAGCCATGGCTGCCGCGCAAATCAATACGACGGCGATAATTAACACCAATTCGGTCTGTTCGCTGACCATGCCGCCAACAAAGATATGCACGCAATAACCGAAAATAAATAGTGAAGCGATCCCACTGACACCATATACCAATAACTCTTTCATGCCCGTATGATGGGTACCTCCATCATCTATAGCAAGGCCGGGCAGCGGATTTGGTATGCTATTTCACCACCTTTCGCAAACATTTGTAACTATCATACATCTCCTTTACATCTTTAATGATGAACATTAAGGTTTGCAATCAAATTAAGTTTCCTTAATCATTCAGGGAGCACAAAGGAGGAGTTTTTATATGAATAAATTCAGTAAACTTGTTTCATTCTTGGCACTGGCGATTGCCTGGCTAATTACTGCCATGCCGGCCAATGCTGCCAAGCATGAATTTAATATGGGAATTGACGAAGTGGAAATTCAGGTTGCACCTGATCTGAAATACAAGGTGTTCGGTTTTGACGGCCAGGTGCCCGGGCCGCTGTTGCATGTGCGCGAGGGTGATGATGTAACGGTTCATGTTACCAATAACACATCGCTGGCCCATACTATTCACTGGCATGGCCTGTATCAGCACAACAACTGGCATAATGATGGTGTGCCTGGTATTACCCAGCCCAAGGGGATTCAGCCGGGTGAAACCTATACTTATCATTGGGTAGCTGAAAAGCCGGGTACGATGTGGTATCACTGCCACGTGAACGCCAATGAGCACACAGGTATTCGCGGCATGTGGGGTCCAATCATTGTTGATCCGATCAAGCCGACAGCGCTGGAGAAAAAGGTGACCAAGGACGTCATTATGATGATGAGTAGTTGGGAATCTGAAGCGGCTGGCAAGTATGGCGTTGGCGGTGGACCATCCGATCAGCGTAATTACTTTTCGATTAACGCTAAGTCCTTTCCGCTAGATATGCCGCTGCGTGTCAAGCATGGTGACTTTGTACGTGTTCGCTTTATCGGTGCAGGTAACAGTATGCATGCCATGCACTCACATGGTCACGATATGCTGGTAGGTTTTAAGGACGGCTTGCCGGTCAAAGACCCGTATTATGTCGATACCCAGTTGATTATCCCGGGTTCCCATAATGATGTGTTTATCGATATGGATAATTCCGGGCGCTTTATTTTTCATGATCATATTGATACCCAGTCGACGAATAACGGTAAATTCCCTGGTGGCGCTGTGACGGTGATTGAATACGCAGATTCTCCAAAAGATGACTGGTATCCATGGACCGGTGTCAAATATGAACCGGATTACTTCTATGAAGAATCCATCAAAAAGGGCTACGGTATCTTTGATCAGGCGGTATTCAAGGGTAAGAAGCTCACCAAAAAACGCGGTCATCGCCACAACTAAGCCGTTTAATCAGAGTGCGCTGGTTTAATGTCGGGTGCATTGAACCAGCGTTTGCTCGAAAACTAATTATATTGGAGATAAAACATGAAACGACTGCTGCTGTTATTTACTCTCGTAGGCATAGCTTCACCTGTTCTGGTAAATGCAGGGGAGAGTGGCCAGGAGATATTGAATACCCGCTGCGCATATTGTCACGATTTGAAAGGGCCTGCGCCCCAGACAATTCGTGAGTTATGGAAACGCGATGCTCCGGATTTATTTTTTGCGGGGAATAAATATCGGCGTGACTGGTTGGTGTCGTGGCTGCAGAAACCGGTGCGTGTCCGTCCTGCCGGGGTGAATTATTTGCGTGCGATTAATTCTACACCGACCAGTTTAACAACAACCAAAAAAGGGCGGAAATATGATGTGCTATGGGGTAAATATCTCAAGCCCCTGCAGCATGAAAGCCTGACAAAGGCTGAAGCAGAAGTGACGGTAGATGTGTTGATGAGCATGAATCAGAACTACGTGCTCACATCAAATGAAACGCTGGATAAAAGTAAAGCGGTCAGCCTGGATGCGGGTGAGGTGCTGGTTGATAAAGTGTATGGATGTCAGTCCTGCCATCAGATTGAACCGGGTTATGGCGGTTATACCGGGCCGGAATTGTATACGGCAGGCAAGCGTTTGCAGCCGGAATTCATACTCAGCTATATCAAGCAGCCTAAAAAATGGGATCCGAAAATCTGGATGCCGAATATGCATGTCAAACCGGGTGATCTGCAAAAAATAACCAATTATCTGATTCTGCTATCCAAGGAGGATTTCAATGCGTCCAAGTAATTTATTATTTGCTGTGGCGGCAATGATGTTTATTGCATCTCCGGCAGTTCACGCGGAAGAGGCATACCTCAATTACAAAACGTACTGTATGCAGTGTCATGGCATGCATGGCAAAGGTGATGGCGTGAATGTGCCGGCAATGAATATTTTGCCGCGCGATCACAGTGACAATGAGTACATGATGAAACGCACCAACACCGAAATATACAAGGTTATTAAATTCGGCGGGCCTGCTATCAATAAATCGGTGAAAATGCCGCCTTGGGGTGATACCTTTACTGAGCAGGAATTGCAGGAGCTGGTTGGGCATATCCGCACACTGTGTTGTGAAAAAGAATTGATTCGCGGTGTGAACTTTAAATAATGAAACAAACCGGTTGATTTCCGGGTAAGGGTCTCATGCAATTGTTGTTGTGTGCGACCCTTTTTTTGTGTTAAACAACGGAACTCTGTCATTTTAATTTGTCGCGAATGAATATTCTTGACATGATTACTGGCAGAGATAGGTTCCGTTTGATTAAAGGGAATTCATGTTGAATTCATAATGTCTAGAGGAGGGCTGAATGAAAAGTATCTGGTTGACTATTATAGCCGGTTTTACAACGGGCATGGGAAATGGCTCAGTGTTTACTGCTGCATTCCTGCTTGCTGTTGGCCGCGGGCCGTTTGGCGAAGCGGGCTTGTGGTTTATGGATCCGTATGACCCCCGGACCTTTCAGGGTACGGCGGACTGGATCATGTTTGTTTTCGGGATTGCCTTTGTGCTGATC
>CAYUBK010000105.1:0-7325 GCA_964442955.1 uncultured Zetaproteobacteria bacterium
CCCGCCTTCCCCATATTGCCAACATGACTCTGAATTAAGTATTATTACGTAACCGGGTGCAAGGCGAGCCGGCCGGAACATGGAAACAGCCAACGATATGGGAGCGTATAGGGTTCTGGTGTCCCTCCCGGTCTTCAAAACCGGTGTTGCCCCGCACAACGGGGCAGGGTGGGTTCGATTCCCACACGCTCCCGCCAATGATTTTTTTAATTTCAATAAGTTAAGTCGCCTTGCAGCAGGTGCTGACGCGCCCGACTGAATTCGATGTGATTGCCACGCTGAATCTGAATGGCGATTATCTGTCTGATGCACTGGCGGCGCAGGTTGGCGGCATTGGTATCGCGCCGGGCGCCAATATCAATTACACCACTGGTCACGCCATCTTTGAGGCTACCCACGGAACTGCGCCAAAATATGCCGGTAAAAATATGGTCAATCCCTCATCGATGACCTTATCCGGTGAAATGATGCTGCGCTATATGGGCTGGACGGAAGCGGCTGACTTGATAGTCAAAGGCATCAATGCGGCCATTGCGGCCAAGACGGTGACCTATGATTTCCATCGTCAGATGAAAGATGCGACCAAGCTGTCCACCTCCGAATTCGGTGAGGCAGTGATTTCGCATATGGATGTCAGCGAAGAGCAGGCGGATGAAGCAGCCGATCAATATGATGAACTGGCGGCACGTTTCCGGGAGCTATTTGAGGCCGGTGCTGAAAAGAGTGCCGAATATGCCAGCGTGGCCATGGAAAAAGCACGCGAGCAATTGACTGCAGCCGGTGCATTTTCAGAAGAGCAGGGCAAGAACCTGAAGCAGTTTATGGAGCGTGACCTGTCCCAGATGGCCGATTCGATGCGTGATGAGGCCAGAGAAAAACTGAATCCGTCACGTGTCAGCGCCGGGGCAATGTCATCATTGTCTGCATTGCTAAATATAGCCGGTAGCGCTTTGTCATCGTTATCTGAAAAAACCCAGCAGGTTATTTCATGCCGTTCGGGTGAAATCACCAGTGCCGGCACATTGACCTGCGTAGCCTGTGAACATGAGTTGCATTTCAAAAAGACCGGGCGCGTACCACCATGCCCGAAATGTCATGCCACACAATTTCGCAAGAGTTATTAACGAAAAAGGCCGGATCATCGATCCGGCCTTTTTCGTTATGTCAGAAGCGGAAAAACAACTCTGCGAAGGGGCCTTTGAATGTAACGTCAGCCAGTAGGCCATTGGTGTCGAGTTTTACCTTGAGGTAGCGATAACCTGCGTTGACACCCAATAAGGGCAGGGGAGAAAACTCAATCTGCGCACTTGCATCGGTGAAGAAATTACCGGCATAGCCCAGATAACCAAACCGGCCCGACACGCCTATAAAATCAGCCAATGCGACACGACCACGCAAGCCCGCTGTAGGAATGGCGATGGTGGTGTTTTTTGACGTTGTGATACCGGAACCGGTCACTTTTGTTTTGGCATTGAATGTTTTCACTGAAGTCTCCAGACCCAGTTGGAAGCGCGAAGGCAGGTCATCCATATTAACGATGAAATAAGTGTAGCTTAAATCAAACAGGTCAGCCTTGAATTCACTGCTGGCTGTTGTGCCGGCCACAAAGGTGTTGCCGTTATAGCTGATGGTTCGATTCAATACGCCCTGACCCTTGAAACTCATTGGGATGAAGCCGAATGAGATCAGGGAGTCGCCCAGGTTAACATCGATTTCACCGATCGGCTGGGTGCTGTTGTCAAAGTTGAGGTCTTTCTCAAGATCGATTCGGGTGCCGATATTATTGACTGTTGCGCCAAATGTGCCTGAGGGCGACAGCAGCATAAAGCCGGCCTTGATAGCGATGGTTTCATCCGCCTGCGATAAGGGCGCGAAGCCCAGCAAAAACGCCGCAGTCGCGGCGATATATTTCAGTTTCATTGATCACTCCGATGTAACTACTCAGCACTCCTCGCCTTTTGTCCACTGACTGCGTTGCCGTGATGCTCGAATCCTCACATATATTCCATATGCTACGGATTCTGAGCTTCTCGCGCCTTGCCAGAGAACAAAGCCCAAGGGGTGTTGAGCAGTTACGTTAATAAATAATAGGGCGTCGAAATGTAGTATCCCGGCTTAGCAATAACTGTGCGTTGAATCACCTGAAATTCGACGCTGCAAATCTAACAGAAAAGACTACGATTCGCCTATGTTTTTGGGTGTGGATACGGGTGGTACATTCACCGATTTCGTTTATTTTGGGGCCGGGGAGATACGCTTCCACAAGGTGTTATCAACCCCGGATGATCCCTCGCGGGCCATCGAGCAGGGTATTCAGGAGCTCGCTCTGGACTCACGGAAACTGCATCTGGTGCATGGTTCGACAGTGGCTACCAATGCTATTCTGGAACGAAAAGGCGTGCGCACCCTGTTTGTTACGCACCACGGCCTTGAAGATTTACTTACGATTGGCCGTCAGACTCGCCCTGAACTATACCAACTGTGTCCCGATGCTGTTGAACCACTGGTCAGGCGTGCCGATTGTTTCGGTATTTCAGGTCGTTTGAATGCTGAGGGCGACATGCTGCAAGAGATTGATCCGAATGATCTGGCTGGTCTGTCACAGTTGGCGGATACAGGCGATTATGAAGCAGTTGCAGTATGCCTGCTATTCTCATTTCTCAATCCGGCCCATGAAAGGCGTATTGCCGAAGTGTTGCCGGATAAGCTATTTATGTCGCTTTCGCATCAGGTGCTGGCTGAATTCCGCGAATATGAACGGGCAGCTACCACTTTTCTTAATGCCTATGTCGGGCCGCTGGTGCAGCGCTACCTCAAGCGATTGCAGCTAAATCTGAGGCCGAAGCATTTGTTTGTGATGCATTCCGCCGGCGGCGTGATGCAGGCCGAGCTTGCCGGCGAGCAGGCGGTGCGTCTGGTGCTATCCGGGCCAGCAGGAGGTTTGGTGGCAGCCCAAACGGTTGGTAAGCAATTGCACGAAGATAATCTGCTTAGCTTCGATATGGGCGGCACCAGCACCGATGTGGCACTGATTCAAGGGACGCCATCCATGACAACAGAGGGGAAGATTGCCGGTATGCCGGTTTCGCTCCCCATGCTCGATATTCATACCATTGGGGCAGGCGGCGGTTCGCTGGCCTGGATTGATGAAGCCGGATTGCCACAGGTCGGGCCTGAATCTGCGGGCGCAATGCCGGGGCCGGCATGTTACGGGCAGGGTGGTGAATGCCCTGCTGTTACCGATGCCAACCTGTTATTGGGTCGGATTCCTGCCAATGCACGGCTGGCCGGTTCGTTGCCGCTGGATTTGCATGCGACGCGTAAAGTGTTTGAGTGTTATGGGAAACAACTTAGATTGTCGCCCGAGGCTGCCGCTGAAGCCGTTCTGGCAATTGCCGAAGAACATATGGCTGGCGCATTGCGCGTCGTCTCTGTGCAGAAAGGCTTCGACCCTGCTGATTTCTCGCTGCTTTGCTTTGGTGGGGCGGGTGGCTTGCACGCCTGCGCTCTGGCCGATAAATTATCCATGACAAAAATCATTGTGCCGGTGGCCAGCGGAGCGTTTTCAGCGCTTGGTATGCTGGCCGGTCGGCAACAGAGTGAATTTTCACGCAGTCGCCAATTATCCGCTTCCGATGCAGGAACAATGGTGACACTGGCGCAGCAGTTTGAGATGCTACAATTAGAAGCCGAAAAGCAGATGCAGGGTTTAATGCTGCAATATGAGCGGCGCGTGGATATGCGCTATCAAGGGCAGGGATTTCACCTGACCATTGATGTGATGGATGATGATATACCCAACCTCGTACAGCGTTTTGAATCTGCGCATCTTCAGGCTTACGGGCATAATCTTGAGCGCGATGTGGAAATTATGACGGTTCGCCTGACTGCGTTTGTGGACAGGGCGACGCCTGAATTGCCAACACTGGAGGCCTCTGCGGAGGCGGCTGTGCCTGAGTCTTATTCGCAAGTGTATGGCGTGGATCGGGTGCCGCATTTCCGGCGCAGCGATTTGAGGCCGGGCCATCAGTATGTTGGCCCTGCGCTGGTGCTGGAAGATACGGCAACGCTGTGGTTGGCAGAGGGTTGGACGATGAAAATATCTAAATATGGACATTTGTTTTTAGAAAAAACAGGCGACAGTCAAAAACAATAGCCACTGATTACACGAATATACACTGATCATGCTTATAAATTCGTGATAATTCGTGTAATCAGTGGCTAAGATGTAGTGCTTTTTCAACACAGTAACAAATATAACAGCAGGAGTGTGCAAATATGACCAGTGATGCAGTCCGATTAAGCCTGTTTGCGCATCGGTTGTCGGCGATTTGTGAGGAGATGGGGGCGGTGCTCAAACGCAGCGCGATTTCTCCTAATATCCGTGATCGCGAGGATTTTTCCTGTGCTCTGTTTGATCGTGATGGACAACTGGTGGCGCAGGCCGCCCATATTCCTGTCCACTTGGGTTCGATGGCCTTTGCGATGGCTGATGTCGTGGGGCGGTTCGATTGGCAAGCAGGTGATGTGGTGGTGTTTAACGACCCATTTCTGGGTGGTACCCACCTGCCTGATATTACCGTGGTGATGCCGATATTTATGCAACAGGAACTAATCGGATTTTCGGCTGCCCGTGCGCACCATGCCGATATTGGCGGTAAGTCGCCCGGCTCGATGGGGGTGGAAACCCGGCTTGAGGATGAGGGTTTGATTATTTCTCCCTGTTACTGGTTCAAGGCGGGGCGGGAGTTGCAGGATTTACCAGTGCGTTTTCAAAAACAGGTCAGGGCATATGCTGAACGGCTGGGTGATTTATCAGCCCAGAAAGCTGCCTGCGTGGTCGGTAGCCAGCGACTTGCTGAATTTTCTCCAGGCGCTTTGGTTGATCAGTTTGCTGCCTTGATGAATGTCTCCGAAGCCTATGGGCGCAGAGCTATTGCCGGGATTCCTGACGGGATTTATGGCTTTGAAGATAAGCTGGAAGATGACGGTTGCGGCTCAGCGCCGCTTTCTGTGCGTGTAACGATCACCATTGCAGGTGAGATGGGGCGGGTCGATTTCAGCGGCACGTCAAAACAGACGCAAGGGCCGATGAATTGCCCGATGGCGGTAACGGCGGCCAGCGTATTATACGTGTTTCGCTGCCTGATGCCCAAACATACGCCGCAAACCGCTGCTGTGTTTCGCTCCGTTCATATTATTGCACCGGAAGGGTGTTTAGTGCATGCCAAACCGGGAGCGGCAGTTGCAGCAGGCAATGTGGAAACCAGCCAGCGCATTGTTGATGTGGTGTTGGGCGCATTGGCCAAAGCGATTCCTGATCGTATTCCGGCTGCGGCGCAGGGTACGATGAATAATGTTGTGTTTGGCGGCGGCGAGGGTGGCGGTGCATGGGTATATTACGAAACGCTGGCCGGCGGCATGGGCGCGCATGCGGGCGGTGACGGTTTGTCGGCTGTGCAATGCCATATGACCAACACGAAAAATTCATCGATTGAAGTGTTGGAGATGCATTATCCGTTGCAGATTCGCACCTATCAGGTTCGAGCAGGTTCAGGCGGCAAGGGGCAGTTCAAGGGCGGCGATGGCTTGATTCGCGAATGGTTTGTTTGCAAAAACTGCCATTTGTCGTTGCTGACCGAACGGCGGGCCTCTATGCCTTATGGTTTGCAGGGCGGTGGTGCAGGTGTTGCCGGTAAAAACTGTTTATGTAGAGATGGCGTGTGGCAGTCTCTGCCGGCCAAAGGCTCATGGCAGTTGAGAGCCAGTGATCTCATCCGCATTGAAACACCGGGTGGTGGTGGATTTGGTGAAGAGAAAAGTCAAAGGCGGGAACCACAGATGAACACGAATGATCACGAATTGAAAGGCAAAATACACTAGCTCGGACTATTCATGAATAATCCGGGCTAGATAGTTTAAAGGTTCTAATTTGTGGTTGGTTCCGGTTATGTTGGGTTAGGTTCGAAGGTGAAATAAATGATTATTTTAGGAATTGAGTCATCGTGTGATGAAACGGCGGTGGCGATTTATGAGGGTGAACTGAATACGGGGCAGGGGCGTATTATCTCGGAGCATGTGGCATCGCAGATTGAAACACATGCACGTTTCGGTGGTGTCGTGCCGGAAGTGGCTTCGCGCGAACATTTAATGGCATTGCCCCCGATGGTGGATGCGTTGTTGGCCGAGGCATCGCTGAACTGGTCTGATATTGATCATATTGCCGTGACTGCTGGGCCCGGCTTGTTGGGCGCGCTGCTGGTCGGTACATCTTACGCCCGTGCTGTCGGAATGGTGAATGATATCCCGGTTATGCCGATTCACCATATGGAAGGGCATCTGTTGGCACCGGGGCTTTCGGGCGATTTACCTGCATTTCCATTTATTACATTATTGGTATCCGGCGGACATACGCTGTTGGTGCAAGTACGGGGCATTGGTAAATATGAAGTGATCGGTCAGACGCTGGATGATGCAGCCGGAGAATGCTTTGATAAATCGGCCCGTTTGTTGGGGCTGCCTTATCCCGGTGGGCCGGAAATTGCCATGATGGCCGTGGGTGGCGATGCTCGCCGCTTCAAACTGCCGCGTCCGATGTTGAATAGGGATAATTTGAATTTCAGTTTCTCCGGTTTGAAAACAGCGGTGATGTATGCCGTAAAAAATACCGGTGGTTTATCAGCCATGAACGAAAGAGATCAGCAGGATATGGCCGCATGCATTGAAGCTGCAACTTGCGAAGTATTGGCCAAAAAATCCATTCGCGCCTGCTTAAAGATGGATGCCCCCCGCCTGGTCATCGCCGGCGGCGTGGCTGCGAATACATATCTACGTACGTTACTTGCCGACCTTGCAGAAGCGAACGGGATTGAAGTTCACATGCCGCATCCCAAACACTGTACTGATAATGCCGCCATGATCGCCTTTGCCGCATTCCGGAAAATAAAAAGTGGCACTTCACATATGGAAGATTGGGATGCTACGCCAAGGTGGAGTCTGTCGAGCCTGAGTTAAAGCGGAGTGCCCCAACCGGCTGGTAGTGCTTGCGATGTATTTTCAGATTTTGCATCGGCGGCGGCAGATGTTGCGCTGGCTTTCGTCGCCCTCCATTGCATCTTTGAACTTGCTCCCGAACCTACTGCAAAAACCTTGTTGCCATTTTTATGCGCTGCGAAAGCGATATAATCGTTGCCGGTAGCATAGCCAGTGGCGGCATCAGTGCCTTGAGCCGGAAATACGCCGATGACATAACCCACGCCGGAAGGTACGGAAGCGTTCGGTAGCGTGCCGGATGAGGTTGGCCCGTCGCCAGCCGGCACTGCGAT
>CAYUBK010000106.1:0-7247 GCA_964442955.1 uncultured Zetaproteobacteria bacterium
GCGCACGCTGGTAGTCGATGATATGGCGGATAATTTACAGGTAGCCAAAGCACTCGGCTGCAAAACCGTGTGGATTACCCGCGAATCCGAAGGTTCATGGGATTATCATATTCCCCGCTTCCACCAACTGCCGGAGACATTGGGGATAGGACTTTAGACTTCACCCTACCCCCCCTGCACCTCACAGTCCCCCGCCTCCCTTTGCTCGAACAGCACCGCCAATATGGCATAAACATTGCTAGTATTTCCTCTGCTCGTCATACATTCGAATCACGGGCATAAATCTCATAACCTCAGGAGGTTTTCAAATGCGATTATTCAAAATTTTAGGCGGCCTGTTGCTGATATTGATGTTGGCTTTGGGTGTGGCTTCTTGTGGTGGCGGCACAAGCGGAGCGGCGGGGAGCGGAACGGGCAGCAGCCTTTCCGGCTCCGGCGCATAAGAACGGAGGAACAGGCAATGCAAATAACCAGATCACATTTCACACTCAAAACAATTGCCGGATTATTTTCACTGGCATTTATTGCCATGGCTTTTGTTTCTCAAAGCTGCTTCGCTCTGACTGCAAATACGCCATACACAATCGAGTTGGCAAAAGTCAATGCAAACGGCAGCACCACACTGGTGAGCACATCCACAGCCACATCGGATGCGAATGGTAAAATCACCTTTACATTCACCAACGTGCCAACACAGGCAACCAACAATTTCCTCATTGTAACCGTCAAGGACGGCGCCGGTAATGTGCAAATCAAATCCTTTGCGCCAGCCCCGCCTGCCAATGCGGGCAATACGCTTGGCGTCAACACCACCACCACGGCACAGGCCAAATTGATGGAACAAATGGGGTTAATAGTTGGCTCGGATGACCCGATTGTCGTCTCATTCGGACTAATGTTCACCCGCAATCCGAACCTCTCCACCACTGACATTGGCAACGCCGCTATCATCGGCAAGGAAGCCATCATTAACGGCATGGAGACGTATATGCTGGCCAATGGCGCAACCGCCGCCCAGTTGGCGACATTCAAGAAAAAACTGGTCTATAACGCCACGTCCGGCGCAAAGGATTTACGCAACTTCGCGGCCCTGGCCAAGTCATCGGTAGATACGCCGGCATCGGCCAAGGCGGACATGGCCAAGGCTTCCGGCCTGATTTCCGATATCTTTGTTGATGCCGCATCCGCTGCCGGTATTGATCTGGATCTGATTCTCGCCGCATTCGATGATGCCGGCATCAAATTGCAATCCGGAGCCGGATTAAGCGCAATGAATGCACTGTCGGTCGCATTCAGAAATAACATGAATCAATCGGTCAATAATTTCTTCACCCGGGTTTCTGCCACAAAAGTAAAATCCCGTTATGCCGCAGCATTGACTGCCCTGAATGCGTCTACTGCCCAGAAGAACCGTTTCAACACGGGCGTTACGACCATGACAACTGCGATGGCTGCGATTGACAGTACCTATGCGGCTTATTTTGACGGCACCGGCAATATGATGGAAAGCATCAATGCAGCCCATGCGGCCGGTCGAATCGATAAAACGCAAAATCCGGTTGCTGCAGCGATTACGGCCTGGACAGCTACCGGCAGCCCGGCGATAAACAGCCCGGGCTTTAATCAAGGCACAATGCTGGACCCGGTTAACAGCTCCATCCAGAATGCAATCGACCTCTCCTTCCAGGCCGCCTTCAACACCTTCAATGTTGATATTCAGTCAACCAACGCTGAAATTACTGCATTGAAAACGGCGGTCGCCACTGCGCTCGGAATCACCACGGCAGGATTACCCCCGGGCTTTGGAACATTTACTGATTTCAATGGCAATGTGGTGAACTGGCCCATTCCCCAGGCTGCGGGAGTATCCTTTGTCGCTTCGGTTATTGGTGCCGGCGGCAACCTGAGTTATACGCGCTCCGCTCTGGCCATCCCCAATTCAATGGCTGAATGGTTCGGCTCATGCGCCAATGGTACTTCGTTTTCCAGAACCTCATGTACTGGAGCTGGCTCTGTATGGACTGTCAACACAGCCACTGCATTCAATACCGGCAGCGCCTCCTTTGATGCGCTACTGGGCATCCAGGAGGATGTTCAAATTGCTGAGCAAACCCGGTTTGATATTTTTTCCGGCGCCACTCAACCGACCCAGCTCCAAATGCAAACTGCCAAGCGGGCGTTCATAACGAACCTTGCTACGATCATTGGTAATATCGGCGGCACAAGCGATGGCGTAACCGCATTGAGTATAGCGCAAAAGAAAGCGCTGGTTCAGGCCCAACAACAACCCAGCCTGCACTAAAGAGATGCTGAATGAATCAGCATCTCCCTAAAAGCACGCCCCATCAAAAAGGCGGCTGCAATGTGCAGCCGCCTTTTTCAGTGAAGCAACGCGTAAGGGGCAAACGGTTTTTCTCCTCTCGCCTGAACTTCCCCCCTCACACAACTACTGATTCATTCGTTCAAAGAACTCGGCGTTATTCTTGGTCGGGCTCAACTTGTCGATCAGGAACTCCATCGCATCAATGGTGCCCATCGGCGACAAAATCTTGCGCAGAATCCATATTTTTTGCAGGTCCTCTCGCGGCGTTAGCAGTTCTTCCTTGCGGGTGCCGGATGGGGCGATGTCAATGGACGGGAATACGCGTTTATCAGTCAGCTTACGATCCAGTTTGATTTCCATATTGCCGGTGCCCTTGAACTCTTCGAAAATCACTTCGTCCATCTTGGAGCCGGTTTCAACCAGCGCAGTAGCAATAATGGTCAGCGAGCCGCCACCTTCGATATTGCGGGCAGCACCAAAGAAGCGCTTGGGACGATGCAAGGCATTGGCATCCACACCACCGGTCAGAATCTTGCCGGAAGATGGCACCACTGTGTTATAGGCGCGCGCCAGGCGGGTAATTGAATCGAGCAGAATCACCACATCCTTGCCGTGCTCAACCAGACGCTTGGCTTTCTCAATCACCATTTCGGACACTTGTACGTGGCGCTGGGCCGGCTCGTCAAAGGTGGAGGAAATCACTTCCCCCCGCACGGATCGCTTCATATCCGTCACTTCTTCCGGGCGCTCATCAATCAGCAGCACCATCAGTTCCACATCCGGATGATTGGCTTCAATGGAATGGGCAATTGACTGCATCATCACCGTTTTACCGGTGCGTGGCGGCGCCACCAGCAGTGCGCGCTGGCCTTTACCAATCGGCGACACAATATCGATAATACGACCGGTTATATCCTTTTTAGTTGGATTATCGACCTCCATATGCAGGCGTTCATCCGGGTATAACGGCGTCAGATTATCAAACAATACCTTGGTGCGCGCAGCTTGCGGTGATTCGCCATTGGTCGTATCGACGGTCTTGAGGGCAAAATATTTCTCACCCCGACGTGGTGGCCTGATTTCGCCAGCCACCGTATCGCCCTTGCGTAGAAAGAAACGGCGAATCTGGTGGCCGGACACATATACATCATCCGGCCCGGATAAATAATTGGCATCGGGCGAACGCAGGAAACCGAAACCGTCCGGTAAAATCTCCAGCACGCCTTCACTATAAATGGTGCCACTGCGCAGGCCGTGAGCACGCAAAATCGCAGACACCTGCTCCTGTTTGCGCATGCCTGCGGCATTATCAATATCATAGGTGTCGGCCAGTTCCAGCAGTTCCGTTGGCGATTTGGCCGATATTTCTTTCAAATTCAGCGATACGCCTTCCATCTCATCGGAAATTTTCTCTTCCGGCTCTTCGCGGCGGCCACGCTTGTTATTGTTGTTGCGCTCAGTTTTGGTGTTGCGATCTCCCTTCTTCCAGCGCCCACGACGCGGCTGTTCATGAGCCGCTTCCTGGGTATCTTCTTTCGATTCCTGGGCAGCCGCAGCTTCCTTGCCATTGCTATTATCCGGAATATCGGCCTTGCGTGGACGACCACGACGGCGCGGCTTATCTTCAGCCTTCGGTTTTTCAGAAGCAGCATCCGGCTGAGCCGTGGCTGTAGCATCAACTGCCGGAGCCTCAACGACTTTGCGTGGCCGGCCTCGACGCGGTTTTACCACTTCGCTTGTAGCAGGTGATGCATCTTTAACTTCCTGACTTTCAGTTTCCTGAGACATTGGGGATTCTCCAAATACTAGATACTATTCGTGATCATTTCGGGTGATCGTTTCGGTTGGTGTTGTTTTCTGCTTATGGCTGGCAACGGGTTGATAGCTGTCAACGGATAGGGGCATTACAATTCGGCTGGCTTTAGTGACTGACGACATTTGATTAATCATAAGCCCAAGAGGACAACCGGAACGCCGGGAGATTACCGGCAACGGACGCATTGCTAAATGTGCCGGTATGGCATGTCAACCTTCCTTGCACCTTTTTCCTTACTATACCCTTGAGAAAAAGTAACTCGTCAACTACAAAACAGCATGAATTTTAAGAACCTGCTGATGCAGTGTCTCCAGGCTTCCTGTATTCACAATCACAAAATCACCAGCCTCGCGCCGCTCTGCATCGCTGACTTGCCTGTCTACAATCGCATCAAATTCGTCCGGGCTGCGATCGCCTCTGACCAGCACGCGCTGACGTCGCAAAGCTAAATCGGCCAGTACGACAATCACCGCATCCATACGTTGCGCGCCACCGGATTCCAGTAATACCGATGCCTCGATTATAGCATATTCACCCTGCTGCTGTTGCAGCCAAGCCTGTTCGGCCTGGCGAATCAAAGGGTGCATAATGGCATTGAGTTTAGCGGTTTGTTTTGCATCTGAAAAACAGTGTTGTGCCAGTGCTTTTCTGTTCAGCGAAGCATCCGCATTCAATATGTCGCACCCAAAGCTGGTAAGCAGTTGGTTCAGCCCATCACTACCGGGCTGAACCACGGCATGGCCGACCTGATCGAGATCCAGCACCGGCACACCAAGCTTGGCAAACATGGCTGCAACCGTGCTCTTGCCGCTACCGATACCGCCTGTCAGACCAATCCGGCGCAGGCTCATGCGAACAGGCTCAAGCTGACAATCCTGCCATATTCAAATACCAGTTCAGCACCGTATCGCCCCAGACAAACCAGATCATGCCAGCTACGGCCAGATACGGACCAAACGGAATTTCGGCTCTTAAGCCTTTTTTGGCCAGCAACAGGAAGATAACGCCAACAACCGTACCAACAACCGATGAGGCCAGAATAATAAACGGTAATGCTTGCCAACCCATAAATGCACCCAGCATGGCAAGCAATTTGAAATCGCCATAACCCATACCTTCGCGCCCGGTCAGCAACAAAAACAGTCGGGCAATCAACCAGAAAATACCATATCCGGCTACAGCACCAATCAATGCACTCTGCCAATCTCCCAACCAGCATGAAAAAGCCAGCCCCAGTGCAATGCCCGGATAGGTCAGCACATTGGGTAATAAGCCTGTTTCCAAATCAATAAAACTCAGTATCCAGAGCAGGAAAAACAGGGTGAGTGCAACTACCAGCTCTGGCGTGAAACCAAAATGCCATGCCAGCAAACCCCAGCTAACTCCCATCACCAGTTCCAGCAATGGATAACGCCACGAAATCGGAGCGCTGCAATGACGACAGCGCCCAGACAGCATCAGCCAGGACAACAGCGGGATATTGTCGTACGGCGCAATGGCATGGCCACAGGCAGGACAATGACTGCCGGGAAAAGCAATCGACTCACGCCGGGGAATGCGATACACACAGACATTGGAAAAACTGCCAACCATGAGCCCCAGCACAAACGCCGCACATGCCATCATGTTTCTTCGTCCGCCACATTCCCCTTTTTCAAACGATAGCGCAGCGAGCGGAAACTAATACCCAGTTCCGTGGCTGCTTTGGTAATATTGCCTCCGGTTCTGGCCAGCGCCTCATCAATCAAACGCTGCTCAATGGCCGCCACCCATCCATCCAGATCACCGCCCTGCTGCTGCATGCCTTGCAATGAAACAGAGTCAGCACATTCTGAACCGGCATACATTTCCTCCAGCAAGCTCACATCCAGATTATGACCTTCAGACAATACCAGCATACGCTGCAACAGGTTTTCCAGTTCCCGGACATTGCCCATAAACGGCAGTGATGCCAGCTTCCTCAGGCAACCATCATCAAGCCGGGCGCGCGCCTCGCCACACTGACGCACAATCGCGTTGGCCAGCAATGGAATATCCTCCCGGATCTGTCTGAGCGGCGGCATATGCACTGGCACCACGTTCAGACGAAAAAACAAATCCTCGCGAAAATTGCCATGTTGCACTTCCACCTGTAAATCACGATTGGTAGCTGCAATCACCCGCACATCCACATTATGTTCGCGATCCTCGCCAACCCGGCGAACCCGTTTCTCCTGTAACACCCTAAGCAGTTTGACCTGCACCGATGCTGGCAACTCTCCGACTTCATCCAAAAACAGGGTGCCGCCATTGGCCGACTCAACCAGACCGGAACGATCTCTGTCTGCCCCTGTAAACGCCCCCTTGCGATGGCCAAATAATTCGGATTCAAACAAGCCTTCGGGAATGGCGCCGCAATGCACCGGAATAAAGGCGCCATTGGCGCGACCAGAACATGCATGCACAAAACGTGCAGCCAGTTCTTTCCCTGTTCCCGACTCGCCGGAAATTAGCACTGTAGCCTCAGATTTTGCCGCCCGCTTTAACCGGTCGCGCACCCGTTGCATAGGCTCGGAATCGCCGAGCAGCATCGCCTCTGTTGAGCCTGGCTCTGCTTCTGCCAACGCAGTTGCACCCGCTGCGGAATGCTCCGCCTGACGTGTTGTTTCAGACGCCGCATCAAACAACGCCCGTTCGACTGCCGATGCCAATTCTTCACCCGATACCGGTTTGGTAAGATAATCAAAAGCCCCCTGCTTCATGGCCGTAACCGCTGTATCGGCGCTGGCATAGGCGGTCAACAGCAGCACCCGAGCATGGGGTTGCTGCGTTGTCACCATGTTGATGACTTCCAACCCTGCATCGCGTCCTTGCATACGCAGATCGGTTAATACCACATCAAACACGTGTTCCTTCAATGCTTGTGCCGCCGCCTCGGGCGAGGCGCAACCGCATATGTGATGCCCCTGCATTTCCAGCCCCATCGACAAGACCTTGCGGGCATTCGCCTCATCTTCCACCAGCAATATTTCAGCCATCTTTCATCCTCACAGATTTCGTCCCCACAGATTGGGTCTCCACAGGCTGTATCTCCACAGATTGCATTTCTATCGTTTGAATCGCCATGCG
>CAYUBK010000107.1:0-3129 GCA_964442955.1 uncultured Zetaproteobacteria bacterium
CTAGGGAAGCTGTAGGTTTACACAAGTACGCTTCATTTTTAAACAAGTTTGCTTCAATCAGAGGATACTCTTATAGGTTTGCATAACTTCACTTCCACTACATTGAATTTGGTATCAAAAAATATTCAAGACGAGTCGGAGTATTCGCCCCCGTTTGCAGAACCCTATCCGCGTGATTCTTTGCCGATCCATTTCAAACCGCTTAAATTTGAATCTATGTCTTCTTGGCTATAGCGGATCGCTCATGCAAATTGTCTGCTGCCTTGCTCCTTTTTCATCGATAAGCTTGGTCGTGAAAACAGCTATTGGCGCAAGCGATATTTCGATGCCTTGCAGAGGCACTGTTGCATGAGTGCATCCAGATGATCATATTTTCTTAGCGTCTCATAACAACAACCAACCACTTCAGATACGCGGATATAGGTAATAGCTGAAGGAAAAATCATTACCGCCGAAGATGTTTTCTCCGGGGCAGAAAGGCTGATTGATAACAATTCACCCCGACATAGATAAAGCCATGAACAAATATGAGGTGCGATACCTCACCAGCGCACAGCGGGATTTGTATGATTTGCTGAGCTTTCTGGCGGTAAAGGAGTCGCCAGTCCGAGCCCGCGAGGTTCTGAAGCAAATCAGGAAACTTTATGGCCAGCTGGAGTCCATACCGTATCGGGGACATGTTCCTCCGGAACTGGATGCTCTGGGGAGCAAGGGATTTTTAGAAATTCACTTCAAACCGTACCGGATCATCTATCAGGTAAGCGGGCAGCTTGTGTACATTCATATTGTCTGCGATGGTCGGCGTGATATGCAATCACTACGCAATAAGAGGTTATTGGGAACATGAAAATTCTTTTTCGGCTGCTCGCCATCCTTCTCCTCGGCATCGGCGGCGCCGTGGCCTATATGGTCAGTTTCGAGAATGGCTACATCTATTTCCCGGATCGGGAGATGGCGCAGACGCCGCATGACGCAGGTCTTGCCTTTCGTAACGTCAGCTTCAAAAGCGGGGATGGCGTCACCTTGAATGGCTGGTATATGCCGTATGCGCATGCCCGCTTCACGTTGCTGCACCTGCACGGCAACGGCGGCAACATGAGTCATCGAATCAATCAGTATCGTCGCTGGCATGCAATGGGACTGGCGGTGTTTGCGTTTGACTATCGCGGTTACGGCACCAGCGCAGGTGCGCCGAGCGAGGCGGGGCTCTATCTCGACGCCAAAGCGGCCTGGGCGCTGTTGATCAAAACACGCGGGCTGGCTCCCGGCAATATCATTATCGCCGGACGCAGTCTGGGCTGCGCGGTGGCGGCAAGACTGGCGGCAGATGTACACCCTGCCGGGCTGGCGCTGGAAGCCCCGTTTACCAATATCCCCGATATGTCGCAGGCGTATTACCCATGGCTGCCGCTACGCTGGTTTGTGAAAACACAGTTTGATACCGAAGCCGCTGTGCGCGAAGCGAAAACGCCGCTGCTGCTTATCAGCGCCCAATCAGACGAAATTATTCCTGCCGGCATGGCGGATCGCGTGTTTGCCGCCCATCCTGGCCAGAAATTGCGCGGTAAACTGCCCGGCGGCCACAATGATTTCGATGCTGTTTCAGAACGCCCTTATGTCAGACTCTGGCAATTGTGGCTGAACTCACTGAAAACGGTGAAACTCGCTCCGGCACAGTGGGTTCGGGGCCAGACAGCGGGAGATGCCTGATATCAGGGAGGGCCGGGGGCTGGTCTTGAATGTTGAATTTCGAGGTTTCGGCAACTGCTCCTGAGGATAAGGGGACGCTTCCGTTTAATGCGGCTTCGGTGATCGAGCTTGATCAATCAGGCCGTAGCGCGAAGATGTACGCCCATTCCCTGAATGACCTTCATGACAGTATCCTGCACAAGACTCAGGGTCAGCTTTAACATTTCAACATGTGTATGAATATACAAATGTCAAAGCCGACCCATGTCGCTGGTGTATATTAAATGTCTCGTTCTATGGAGTGCAGAACGGTTGAATGAGATGCGAAGTCTCGCAGCTCATTCGTGTCATCTGTTCCTGAAAATCCCGAGTAATAATACACCGACAATCACCAGCAAGGCTCCGCCGATTTGCAAGCCGCTCATCGATTCGCCGAGAAACAATACAGCCAATACAATCGTTGCAACCGGGCCGATGCCGCCGATGATGGCGGTGTGCGATGCGCCGATTCTATGAATGGCTGCTGCCAGCATGAATGCAGGCAGTACCGTAGAGAACAGGGCAATGGCCAGTCCGTATGCATAGACTGCAACAGGCTGATTCAACATGGCCAAATCGCGGCTGATGATAAATTGACCAATCACGGCAAGGCAGGATACGATCATGGCATAGGCCATAAAACGTCTGGAACCAATGCGCGGAATCAACTCACCGCTGCCAATCAGGTAAACGGCATAAGCCAGCGTGCTACCAAAAACCAATAGCACGCCGAGCAGGCTATTTTCACCATCCAGCGACACCTCCTGCTGAACGGCAAGTGCAATGCCGATATAACTCAGCATGAGCGCGCCGATTTCGATCAGGCTCGCCCTGCGCCTCAAAAATAGCATCGACAGCAATACGGTAAAAGTAGGGAACAGAAACAGAATTAAACGTTCTGTACCCGCCGATATATATTGCAGGCCGACAAAATCAAGCATGCTGGCCATATAATAACCAATCAGTCCGAGGCCGATAATCGCCATGGCTTGCCGCAGGGTAATTTGCCGCACGCCTGCTTTGCGCTGCTCGATGATTGCCACCGCAATGAACACAGGCAGGGCAAATGCCATGCGCAGCGTCAGCAACGTGATGGCATCCACGCCAAATTGATAAGCCAGTTTCACGAAGATCGCCTTGATTGAAAAAAACAGCGCGGCCAGCAGAGCCAGCGCCATGCCGATCAGGGCTAAGCGATTATCTTGAAATATTTTGGTGAAACCGGTGTGCATGTTTACCTCCTTGTCGGGAGCAAACACGGAAACGTTCAGCGCTTGTTTATGTCAGGTTTTGAAATGAATCCGGACAATCGCGGTGACGTTTCCGCGATTGCTCTATTGTGATGATTATCGTGATAAATCAGTGATAAATCAGTGATGATTTAGTGATGATTTAGTGATG
>CAYUBK010000107.1:3229-7242 GCA_964442955.1 uncultured Zetaproteobacteria bacterium
AGTGATGATTTAGTGATGATTTAGTGATGGGTCGGGCAATAGAAAACCGCAACGATAGGCACAAGCCATAGCCAACGGTTTTTAACGATATAAACAGATTCAATATGCATCTTATTCATCAGGTGGCGAATCATCAGCCGGGATGAATGATTGTCTATCGCCGATCTCAGGCTATGTGTCACAAAGGCACATTGGCCATACAGGCCAGGCTTGCGATGCGCTTTAATTCATCTCCGCAATCGCAAGATATGAAGGGCCCATCAATCTACATCCGGCACGATGAATCGGCTGACCTCCATAGTTGAGCAGGCGGCAGTAGGGCAGCATTCGAACAGTGGGCATTCCATGCACAACGGCTTAACCTGGCAATAGCGCTTGGCGTGCTCGACAATCAGGGCGTGAAATTCCTGAAACAAAGGCAGACTCTCCGGCAAACGCTGCTGGAAGTAATGCTGGATGCTGTCGTAGTCCATGCTATGGTTGAAATGTTCGAGTCGTACAAACAGGCGTTTGGTGTAGGCATCGACGACAAATACCGGCTTATCCAGCGCATAGAGCAGCATGGAGTCGGCTGTTTCCGGGCCGATGCCATGCACGTTCAGCAACTGCTTGCGCATCGTACTGGCTGGCCATTTCATCATACCCTTGCGTTTGCCATTGTTATAATAAAACAGTGCGAACTGCTGCAAATAGCGGGCCTTCTGCATATACGAACCGGATGAGCGAATGATCTCACCAAGCTGCTGCAGATTGCAGCTGGCAATGGCCTCGCAGTCCAGCATGTTGTGCGATTTCAGGCTGGCGATAGCGGTTTCGACATTCTGCCAGTTGGTGTTCTGGGTCAGGATGGCACCGACCATCATTTCAAATGCAGTATCCGCCGGCCACCAGTGCTGGGGGCCGTATGTGGATAACAGCTTTTCATAGACCTGAAGCGGGGACAGGGACATCATTATCCGGACTTTAATCGCTTGATTTCATTGCGATTTAGTTTGCGGTAACTGCCGCGCGGCATGCCTTCTTCCAGCCGGAGCGATGCAAATCGGGTGCGCATCAACCGTCGTACCGGATGTCCGCAGGCCTCCAGCGTACGACGCACTTCACGCCAGCGACCCCGGAAAATCACGATGGTCAGCCATGTATGTCCCTTCGTTTCCGAATCGACTGTTATTTCCCATGCATCACTGCTATCGCCCTCGCCGATATCGATGCCGCCACGACGCAGTTTCTCCAGTGTTTCCATTTCGACCATACCGGCCACACGAGCCCGGTATTCGCGCGCGACTTTTGCGCCCGGTCTGGTCAACGCCCGGGTGAGATCGCCGTCATCGGTGAGAATCAGTAAGCCTTCGGTATCCATATCGAGCCTGCCGACCGACTGCACATTGGGCGCGACATCGAGAAAATCATAAATCAGAGGTCGTTTGCGCTTGTCATCCTTGCGCGAACAGAGTTGGCCTGCCGGTTTGTTATACAGGATATAGGTATGGCTAAGCTGGCGTTCGACTGCTTTGCCATCCACGGCGACACGATCACCGGGTTTGATTTTTGTGCCGGGCTCGCAGCATGGTTTACCATTGACCGATACGCGACCGGCTTGCACCCAGCGATCGGCTTCGCGGCGCGAACACAGTCCGCAACCAGCCAGATAGCGGTTGATGCGTTCGCCGCTTTCGATAGCAGCATCGTTTGCCGCCGTCAAATCCGGTTTATGCGGCATGCTGCGTGCTCGGTGTTTAGGTGTTCTGTTCTTGTTCATGTGATTCCATCACTTGTTCGCTCTTATTTATTTCGACCTGATCAACCACTGGCGCTTGCTGCGCGAACGGGCCGTTTACCATTTGCTGAATTTCATCTTCATCCATTAACTGGGTGGAATCGGGTAAATCCTTCAGTGAGCCCAAACCGAAATCAGTCAGGAACGGTTTGCCGGTGCCATATAAATGCGGCCGTCCCGGCACTTCCTTGCGCCCCAGTACCTTGATCCAGCCGCGTTCCTGCAAGGTGGCAATCATCTGGCTGGATACTTTCACGCCCCTTAATGCTTCGATTTCAGCGCGCGTGGTGGGTTGTCGGTAGGCGATGATGGCCAGCGTTTCCAGCGCTGAGCGCGACAATCGTGGCGGTTTGATATGCCATAATTGACGTACCAGTTCGCCGTGCGCGGGGGCGGTGCGAAACTGCCAGCCGCCGGCTACCTGAACGAAATTAATACCGCGCTTACTATACCAGGTTTCAAGCTCCGCCAATGCAGCGCGAATATCTGCGGAAGAAATAGACTCACCTAGCAAGTCGCGCATTTTTTGCAGGCTGACCGGCTCATCACTGGCCAGTACGAGCGCTTCGATTTGCGTGCCGCTTGGTGGACTGGTTAATGGGGCAGGGCTGGTCAATGCAATGTTCCCTTCGGCAGCAGGGTAATGGAACCGTAACTTTCACTTTGCACTACGGTAATGGTTTGCTGCCGCCATAATTCCAGAATAGCCAGCACGGTAGTCACCAGCGCTTCGCGACCGGGCGAATCGCGCAGCAGTTCATCGAGTTGCATGCCGCCTTGGCGTAAACCTTGCAATACCACGGTCATTTGTTCGCGCACACTCATCGTTTCGGTAAAAATCTGATGGCGCACTTCACCGCCGACCCGTTTAAGCACGCTGCGAAAGGCCAGCAACAAAGCATCGAGATCGCCTTCCGGCAACGGCCGCTCCACATCATCGGCTTCCGGAAAAATGGAGCGCACAAACACATCGCGCCCCATCAGCGGTCGCTCGCCCAGTTCTTCGGCCAGCATGCGGTATTGCTCATAAGCAATCAACTGGGCAGCCAGTTCGGCGCGCGGATCAATCTCATTGCCCTCGTCATCCACTTCGGGGCGCGGCAACAACATGCGTGATTTCAATTGCATCAGGGTGCTGGCCATAACCAGATAATCACCGGCAACTTCCAGGTCGAGTTGTTTCTGGGATTCAAGAATACCGAGGTATTGTTCGGTGATGATGGCCATCGGAATATCGAAGATATCGAGTTCCTGCGATCGAATCAGATGCAGTAACACATCCAACGGCCCCTCAAACTGATCAAGCTGTACCGATGGAAGCGCTTGCTGCGCTTCATCGGCGGGGATCAGAGGCGCCTGATGAGCCGAAGCGATCATACGCGATAACCCATCTTCAGCGTTTTGCGCACTTTTTCCATGGTGCGGCCTGCCTCGATGCGGGCGCGCTCATTACCGGCGCGTACAATATCGCGCAGATCATCGGGACGCGATGCAATATCGGTGCGGCGATCGCGAATCGGTTGCAATTCTTCTTCCAGATGTTTCAGCATGCACATTTTGCAATCGAGACAACCGATGCCGGCAGTGGTACAGCCTTCCTGCACCCAGTTGCGTTCTTCATCTGTCGAATAAACCTTATGGAAATCCCACACGGGGCATTTTTCCGGCGTACCCGGATCGTCGCGGCGTACGCGGGCCGGATCGGTCGGCATGGTTTTGACTTTTTTCTCGGTGACTTTCCATGTTTCGCCGAGCTCAATGGCATTGTTGTAGGATTTGCTCATTTTGCGTCCGTCGAGCCCCGGCAATTTGGCGGCTGGCATCAATAGCGACTGCGGTTCGGGGAATAACGGCGGGATGCCTTTGCGGTATAAATGATTAAAACGGCGCGCCACTTCGCGCGTCAGCTCTACATGCGGCACCTGATCTTCGCCGACCGGCACGCCGTCGGCGCGATAAATCAGAATATCGGCAGCCTGCAACAGCGGATAACCCAGGAAGCCATAAGTGCCAAGGTCTTTTTCGCGCAACTGTTCGATTTGATCCTTGTAAGTCGGCACACGTTCCAGCCATGAGAGCGGCGTCATAAACGAAAACAGCAAATGCAGCTCGGCATGCTCCGGCACTTCGGACTGGATGAAGATGACCGCCTTTTCCGGATCGATACCGACAGCGAGCCAGTCGATCAACATATCCCAGATAGTATCCTTGACGATAGACGGATTGGCATAATCAG
>CAYUBK010000108.1:0-7137 GCA_964442955.1 uncultured Zetaproteobacteria bacterium
GCGAAGTGCTGACGGATCTTTTTCCGGCGGGGTTATTGCAACGGTGACGGCCTTTTTAGAGGAGGACGCTTTGGATGAAGGCGGGGGGGCGTTAAAGTCAACGACAGAAACAATCCCGATAAATATAACTGAGCAGAGCGCCATCGCGAAAAGCATCAAAAACATACGTTTTCTGTCTTTGTGACTGGCTTTGCTGGCTTGGAGAAGTTTTTCTTCTAACATGGGCTTACGCGCATGGATTGCTCCAGCCTGTGACATGAAACATTGCCGCAGGCCGGAAAAAGTCATGCAGGTGCAGTGTGTATTTCATGTTAATCAGAGTTGCACATCCGGTGTGGCTTCCTGTACATATATCTTTTTAAGGAAGGCGCGCCATTGCGCAAATTGCTCTTTGGCGCTACCGGTGAGTTTTAGTGTGGATTTTTCAAACGCAACAACCTGAGGCGCCATTTCACTATCGATTGACTGGCCGAGTTCGCCTAGGGCGTCCCTGTGAAATTTTGCTTCATCACTTGTTCTGAAACTTTTTTCCAACAGTTTTGTTCCCAAGATGCCGCCAACTACCGCTCCCGTTGTACCCGCAGCCGAACCGGCGTAAGTATCAGATTGACCTCCAGCTACAGCGGACAGAACGGCCAGGCCAATCAGTGCCACGCCAGCCACAGCATTGCCAATGGTCTCGCGTGTAGATTTGCGCTCTGCCGCCAACTCCATGAAACTTTGCTTTTGCCAAACTGCATAGCTGGCATCCATTTTCTGGTTAAATTGTTCATAATGAGGCTGCATGCTATCGGAAAATAGCTGATCTCTGACCCGGATTGCTTTTACACGCTTGAGCATCAGATCACTTTTATCCGGATAGCTGAGTAGCGATACGGTTCCACCCTTGACCCGCATGTGGCGGGAAAATGCCTCTTGGGAAAAATTGGCGCCGAAACGTAAGTCTGTGATCTTCTGAAGTTTTGCCAGGTCTTTGGGGGCGTGATCATCAAGCTCCTCAACCAGCCGGTCGGCTGCCTTGTTAAAGACCGGGTCGTAAGGATCTTTACCTTTGTTTCTTATATTGCCGTAAAAAGCTTTCGTCACTTCGTGATCAAAGGATTTGTTGAACCACCGTTTTCCACTGATATCATAAACCTTTATATTGATCTCGACATTTTCACCGTTGGATTCATTAATGGTTCCAAGAAGATAGAGATCACCGGTCGCCGTTTTATCAGGCATAACGCGAACCGCGCCAAAGGCTCCGGTTTTCTCAAGCGCCAGTTTCATTTTATAGGCAAAACGGGATGCTTCGGCTCGGCGAAGCTCAGGCCAAATACCTTCTTTTTCATATTTTTTCGGATCATCAGGCAGACCCGGATCGAAAACAGGAATAATGATGTCCAGTTTGGGTGCCTGGCTGGCTGATGCTTCTTTTGTCTTTGATTTAAGATATGAGGAGGAGGTCGCAGGGCCGATACCCGCGTTCGATGAATCCGAACTGCCGGTCGCGCAACCGGATAAAACAAATGCACAGGCGATGATGATTGCAAGCGATTTTCTAATCCACAAGATACCATTCACAACTTATTCTCCCGGGCCTTATTTATGTTGCGTTGTCTTGGCAGGCAAGCCTTTGTATTTCCGATATTCATTCCATAGTTTCTCTTGAATCACCGGATCTGTTTCAATCATTGCGGCATGGCGAATTTGTGCTTCGAGAACACTATCATTATCAACCGGAGGTATATCGTCCGGGATTTTTCCACTGCCCTTGATCTGTGTTTTCTGACCGAGCCTGATTATGCCGTCTTTGTTTGTTGCTGAGTCCGGATTTGCCTTATCATGCATGGCATTGGTCGGCATTTTTTGTTCAGCTGGTGTTTCCGTTCCTGACATCTCCGAACTGGCAGTGGAGGAGGACGAGGCGTTGTCTTCCGCCTTGCCCTTTGAGCCGTCATTCGAGCCACCATTTGTTCCGGCTTGACTGTTTTTTGCTCCAGCGGCGCCATTGCCTGCAGTATTGGCACGGTTGCGTTGGCAGCCTTCATATTTGTTTAGTGAGTGGAACAGAGCCTTATCCATAAGCTCTATTTTTTCCTGTTGGCTCAACTTTGAATTGTTTTCGTAATTGACCGAAATATCGGTACAGTCGTCGGTAGCCCCGAGGCCGGGTTCCTCCAGAATTTGTGCAAACGCACCCCCGGCATTGAAAAGTACAAGAGAGAAAATAAAGAAGCGAAAAATATTTATTAGCTTCCTTTTACTTGTAATGATCCACCATATGTGAAATTCCTGTGAAACCAATAGTCAGCCTCGCGAGTGTGTGATTGCTGAGAAACTATCCTGACTCAGAATAAAAACCAGTTGTAGCCTTTCCCAACATAAAAAACGCTCATCCTTCAGCTTCTTTGTCGATTAATGCCTTCAGGTTTTTTGTGCTGGTATTGTTATGATGTTTCAGCATGGCTTGATTGATGTTGGTACGAGCTGCTTTAATATCGCGGCGTAAATAGTGCAGGGAAGCGAGCATAAAGGCTGTATCGCTATCTCTGGCAGAATAGGCCAGCTTTTTCTCGTACTGCTGGATGATCTGTTCGACTTTGGTGTTCAGGTGTTCATCCAGCGCCACATAATGCAAGGAACCCGGATCGATTCTCAGGGCGCGACGCATGGCCCACACGCCCTTGTCGAGGCGGCCAAGATCAGCTGAGGCCAGCGCATAACCGACTTTGGGGTCGCCTTTGGAAGGGGATGCCTGAGCCTGCCTGCCAAAATCGGTCAAGGCTGCGCTGGCTTGATTATTGCCCAGTAACCTCCAGCCATTGCCGGTGGCGACATTACTGCCGCCTCGATCATAAGTCCGGCTCTGGTAGGTTGAATCTGATGAATAATTTTCGCCGGAACTGTATGGCGTGGCGTAACTGTTGTAGCGGTGAAGTCCGTAATTGGAATATCCATAGCCATAACCCGGATAGCCGTAACTGTGGTGGCCGTAGCAATGGTGACCATAACCGTAATAGCTGTGCAGTCCGTAATACGGATAGCTGTGCCTATAACCGTAGGAATGGCCATAGCCGTAATGGCCGCCATGATGACTGCTGTGATGGCCAAGGCCGAAATGGAGATAACCGCCAGCCTGAGCAGGCGAGGCCATCAACAAAAAAGAGTTAAGTCCCAAAAAAGCAATAGAGAAGGCAAGGATTAGTCTGAAAGAAATAACATGACGGGTTTCCATCATACACCTCCATGGCGCACATTGTTTCCCCTTTCCGTTACCGTTTATACAGTTGGTCGCATTAGCGAGCCGGGTGTTACATGCAAACAAAAAGGGCGGACTCTTTCGAGCCCGCCCGGTTTGATGATCACAAATGATGATCAGAGAACGATGAGTAGAAAAACCGATTAGCTGTAGTAGCCGATCATGCTTTCCAGTGAACGTACCTTGATCTTGGAGGCGTTTCCAGCCGATCCAAATGCTTCAAAACGTGCTGTACAGATGTCTTTCATGGCATCCTTGGCTGCTTTGTAGAATTTACGTGGATCGAAGTTGGATGGGTTTTCTTGCAGGTGACGGCGAACCGCACCGGTAGAAGCCATACGCAGATCGGTATCAATGTTCACTTTACGAACGCCGGACTTGATACCATTAACAATCTCTTCGACTGGCACACCGTACGTTTCGCCCATGTCGCCACCGTATTCATTGATGATGGCCAGCCAGTCCTGCGGTACGGAAGAAGAACCGTGCATGACAAGGTGAGTATTCGGAAGCGCTGCATGAATCTCTTCAATGCGGTCAATACGCAATACTTCGCCCGTTGGTGGCTTGGTGAATTTGTAAGCGCCGTGGGAAGTGCCGATAGCGATAGCCAGTGCATCCACGTTGGTTTGATCGACGAAATCAACCGCTTCATCTACGCCGGTCAACAGCATGTCCAGGTCCAGCTTACCTTCAGCGCCGTGGCCGTCTTCTTCGCCCATTTCGCCGGTTTCCAATGATCCCAGACAACCCAGCTCGCCTTCAACAGATACGCCGCCGGCATGTGCCATGTCGACAACTGTTTTGGTAACGTTAACATTATACTCGAAAGAAGATGGTGTTTTGCAATCAGCTTCCAGAGAACCATCCATCATCACTGATGAAAAACCGGACTGGATGGAACGCAGGCAAACTGCCGGCTCTGAACCGTGATCCTGATGCATGACGACCGGGATGTGCGGATACTGCTCAATAGCAGCATCAATCATGTGACGCAGGAAAGGCTCGCCTGCATAACCACGCGCACCGGCAGACCCCTGCATAATAACGGGTGAATCTACTTCGTTAGCAGCTTCCATGATTGCATGAACCTGCTCCATATTATTTACATTGAATGCGGGCATGCCGTAGCTGTTCTCAGCTGCGTGATCCAGCAATTGACGTAATGAAATTAATGCCATTTTTTCCTCCTAGTATATTAGTGAGCATAGTATGCCCAGCAAGTTGGTTCATAAGAACCGTAAACGTTTTATTTCTATTATTTATCGAATACTTCGCCGACGCGTACAATCTTCATGGCATTGGTGCCGCCAGCTTTGCCCATCGGGGTGCCCAGGCTCATGATCACCAGGTCTTTATCCGTGACCAGATTATCATACAACATCAGGGCGATGCCATCGCGTGTGGCCTGAGGGGCATCTTTTTCACCATATGATTCTGATATCGGTTTCGGAATAACATTACGGAACAGGGTGACCCGACCGGCTGTTTCTGCCGATGGCGTCAATGCGTAAATCGGCACACGAGTCAGGTGGCGCGACATATACAGTACCGTGTTACCGCTATGGGTGAATGAAGCAATAGCTGCAATCGGCATCATATGCGAGGTGTCCATGGCCTGACGCGCAATACATTCGTCAATCGAATGCGGCGGAAAACGGGGATCGCGTGTCGAAGTCGAGGGCAGTACTTTCTGCTTCTCGGTTTCGATGCAGGTTCGATGCATGGCCAGTACAGCTTCAATCGGGTATTTACCGGCTGCGGACTCGCCCGATAACATCACTGCATCGGTGCCATCGAGTACGGCATTGGCCACATCATTGACTTCCGCACGCGTTGGAATCGGATTGTTACACATCGATTCCATCATCTGGGTCGCTACGATTACCGGCGTATTATGCTTGGGCGCTTCACGCAGGATGCGTTTTTGTACCGGCGGTACGGCCGCATCGCCAATTTCCACGCCGAGATCACCACGGGCGACCATCACAGCATCCGATTCTTCCATAATCGTGGTCAGATTTTCCGGTTCGACTGCTTCAGCACGCTCCACCTTGGCGACAAGACCTGCATTACTGCCTTCAGCGCGCACCAGCGAACGGGCATAAGCCATATCAGCGCCATGACGCGGGAAGGAGATAGCAATATAATCGACACCAATCGAACAAGCCGTTTTGATATCTTCCTTGTCTTTCTCAGTCAGTGCAGCAGCAGAGAGGCCACCACCGGCACGATTGATACCTTTGTTATTGGATAACTCGCCACCAACCATGACAGTACAACGAATTTCCTGCCCAACGACTTTATCGACATCCATGACAATCAGGCCGTCGTTGAGCAACAGGCGTGCGCCTGGCTCGACATCGCCAATCAGTTCCTTATAGGTCAGGCCGACGCGTTCATCATCGCCATCATCCAGTCCGAGATTACCATCGATAATATATTTCTGACCCGGTTCAAGAAAAGTTTTGCCGGTTTTATATTTACCGATTCGGATTTTAGGGCCCTGCATGTCAGCCAGAATGCCGACACAAACACCGTGCTTTTTAGCTGCTGCACGTACATTTTTTGCGCGCTGGCGATGTTCATCTGCCGTACCGTGCGAAAAATTCAGACGTACGACATTGACACCGGCGCCGATTAACTGATCCAACACCTCCGGAGATTCAGAGGCGGGACCTAATGTTGCTACAATTTTGGTTCTACGGAATTCTTGAGTCACTTAAGCTGCACGCCCCTCTAGCATTGCAACCGCTGGCAGTTTCTTGCCTTCCAGGAATTCCAGGAAAGCGCCGCCACCGGTTGAGATGTAAGATACTTTGTCAGAGATGCCATATTTGGACACAGCCGCCAGCGTGTCGCCGCCGCCAGCAATCGAAAATGCATCGGATTCGGCAATGGCCAGTGAAACAGCCTTGGTGCCTTCACCGAACTGGTCGAATTCAAATACGCCCAGCGGGCCATTCCATACGATGGTGCCAGCATTTTTGAGGATTTCAGCCAGTTCAGCAGCAGAATCAGGGCCGATGTCGAAAATCATATCGTCATCGAGTACTTCGGTAGAAGCTTTAAGCTCAGCAGCAGCAGTCGGGGAGAACTCCTTGGCGCAAACCACATCGGTAGGCACCGGGATAGAGCCTCCGCGTGCTTCGGCATCGGCAGTCAGTTTTTTACACGTATCCACCAGATCAGCTTCGTACAAAGACTTGCCGACAGGGTTACCTGCTGCAGCAATAAAGGTATTAGCGATACCGCCACCAACCACCAACTGATCAACGATTTTGGATAGTGATTCCAGCACGGTTAGTTTGGTGGATACTTTGGAGCCGCCAACAATGGCCACCATCGGACGAGCCGGATTATCCAGCGCGCTACCGAGTGCTTCCAGTTCTGCCGCCAGCAACGGGCCGGCACATGCAATCGGGGCAAACTGACCAGCACCATGGGTGGAGGCCTGAGCGCGATGGGCGGTGCCGAATGCATCCATAACATAGACATCACACAGGGCTGCGTACTGTTTGGATAGCGCTTCATCATTTTTCTTTTCGCCAACATTGAAACGGATATTTTCCAGCAGAACCAATTCGCCTTCAGCAACTTCCGGTGCATTTTCCAGATAATCTTTAATCAGGCGCACTTCCTTGCCGAGGATTTTGGAGAGATGGCGGGCGACCGGTGCCAATGAGAATTTCTCATCATATTCGCCTTCGGTCGGACGACCCAGGTGACAGCAAACCTGCACTTTGGCGCCGGCTTCCATGGCCTTCTGCATGGTAGGCAGGCTGGCGCGGATGCGGGTGTCGTCGCCCACTTCGCCATCGACAATCGGCACGTTCAGGTCTTCACGAATCAATACGCGTTTACCCTTGAGGTCAAGATCGGTCATTTTTGTT
>CAYUBK010000109.1:0-7089 GCA_964442955.1 uncultured Zetaproteobacteria bacterium
TCCGTTCAGGCAATATAACTCCTTTTGACTTTACATAATATCCATTATGCGACATTATAATTGCATCGCAAAATACCATCGCTTAACAAGGCAAATGCAAAACTATAATACGCGCCCTCTTATAACTACCGCATGCTGGAAGTAACTTATAAACAATGCGAAAAAAATACGCGTTAGGATGGTTATACAGTTATCGCAACAAAGAAACAGCAGCTTGCATATTCTGAGTATCGAGGCAAGTCTGCGCCACCTTTTGGAGGTTCTTGCCATGCAGTACTTTGATAAAAACAGGCCAATGCAAACACTATTGCTGTCTATGCAAGGCGTGTTGAGCAGCCCTAAGGATTTCTTCTCGCAACTGCCTCCGGCTGCTTTTTATGCCAATTCAATTTTTTTGGGCACGACAATCATCCTTGCAGCATCATTTATCGGAGTCCCTTTTCACAGCTTCACAATGTTGTTTATGGTTCCGGTAAGCTGGGGTTTAGGTCTCATTGGCCTTAAAGCTTGGTCATCGTATATAGCATGGGCTACCCGGTCATTTGGCAAAACGAAATTAAGCAATGCCAATGCCTTTAATATTTCGGCCTATGCATCCGTTCCACTGGTATTTTCTGCAGTACCCATCCTTGGTCTTATCTCCTGCTTATGGAGCCTTTATCTGATGTGGGTTGCATTGGTTAGTCGCTGCCATGTCAAATCCAGCACTGCAGGTATTATTATTGCCATACCTGCTATTCTTTTTGCTATCACGGCTACCGAACTTGTAAGCTTTATATTTCAGCTGTTTCCGAAGTTAGGACAACACTGATTTTAATAGCCTCGACTCCCTGCCGCTAGTTACTGGAACTTCAGTTCCAGCATCTTGCCACCGGTTTCATCGGCCATTTTCCGAAAGGCATATTTGGTGTTACCGGTACTGGTTCCCAATGGCAACGTAAATACAGGCGCTGGAATTTCGTGATAGTGAACCCGGTCTGTCGGAGGCTCATCGCCAATCAACAAATACGCTCCAGGCACAGCCGATGCAGTTGCAATATGATGAAATGCATGCCCTATTGTTTCATCGGTGCCGATAAACGGCGCATCCTCTATCAGCTTATCAAACATTTCACCCATGCTGCCTTCATAAGTGCCCTCTCGTCGATTGGCATACCAGGTTAACGCCGAAAGATGTTTACCAGATCTGATAGCTATCAGCCGCAATACGGGAATCAGAAATGTGGTAACGCCGTGCATAGAGCCTGTCGCATCCACCACAATATGCAGGTCTTTACCCGGAAGATTGCGCAAGCCTTTGATAAACATATCAAAATCCTTGCGCCCTTTGCCGGTTGCCATCTGGGCGCTGAGTAAAACCTTATCCACCTGTTGTTGCACATTCTCCCCGTCCATCAGCGATTGCAGATTATCGAGTTGTTGTTGCGCATCGACGCTGGCCAGATTATTGATCTCCTGCTGCAACTTGCGATTGACCTGTTCGGATTCAACCAACTGTTCTTTCAGTGTTGCCATTTCCCGCTCGCTGACCGGGTCGCTTCTGCTGCCCTGCAATTGGGCGTTAATCAGAATCAGGGCGAACAAAAAGATAAACGCCGCCAGCATCAGCAGCGCCATATCGGAAAAAATTTCGTACGGGCTTTCCAGCGGAATATTGCGGCGACTGCGCATGCCCTAATCCCTGCGGCGGAATAAGCGGGTCAACAAATTGGGGCGTATGCTTAAGGCATAGCGGGCATGACCCGCCGCCATTTTTCGAATCGGATCATTGTCGGCCAGTTGTCCAAGCTCGGTATGCATCTTGGTCGCTTCGTTACGCAACGACCCCATTTCTTCCCGGCTGGCTTGCAAGGCCAGATTCAACAATTCCACCCGCGATTGCAGTTGCTGCACTGTTGCATCGAGCGCTCTGAAATCACGCTCATCGCTAGGCTCCAGATCGGCTGATGCATGCACTACACAAGTGCGCAGCATCAAATCCTGCAAGCCGTTAATCGAAGCATCGGTAATCCAGGAAAACACCCTGAGCAGCACTCCGCCCAGAACAGAGCCGATCAGTGTGGTGTAAAATGCCACGCCCATGCCGTTCATGGCACTGCGTAAGCCTTCCACCAACATTGTATCATCCGTGCCGAGCGACCCCAGCGCCCCGTTCAGGCCGTTCATGGTGATCGTCATGCCGAGTACCGTGCCGATCAGACCCAAGGTAATCATCAAATTCCCCAGCAGACTGACAAACTGGCTGACCCGGTGCTGGGCGGAAAATTCCACATCAATCAGGGCATCAACATCGGCGCGCCCGTTACGATCAACAATCACATGCAGCGCATCGACAAAATGATCGACAATATGATCGCCGCCGCGCTGCTGGATGCCAGCCAGCCCCTTGCTCTCAATCAGGGAAGCAATGCGGTAAGCCCGGAACCATTCCGTGGTGAGTTTCATCGCCTGCACGAAGCTCACTGCCACGCCCAGCACAAACATGCCGACTATCAGCCAGGTGACCCGGGTCTGATCTTGTTGAATAAATTCCAGCACATTGGCTTTGCGCGACATCATCGCAAACACGGTAAGAGCGGAAATCGCCCAACCCATCCATAATGCAAAGGTTCTTAACGCGCGTTGATCTGCTGCGTTCTGAGATACATTCTTAGGCGTATCTTCCGCCATCATCCTTCTCCCTGTCCGATTTTTAGTCGCTCACACGTATTGCGAAAGCGCCTGGACTATACGCCACTGATTGTGAGCAGCAATAAAAAAGGCCCGGACAGTTTCCTGCCGGGCCTTTTATTCATACTTCACCTGTATTAGTCGTGCGTGCGGCCTTTTTCGGCAACGCCTGAAAGCAGTACCGGCATGATAAGTCCGAAAACAGCAAACATCAGAAATACAGGAATAAAAGTCTCCAAGTGCATAATAAGCCTCCCTATAGATTCGCTGCGGGCATCATATCGACGTCAAATAGGCATTGCAAGCTGTAAATATAAGGTCACTGATCAGGCAGGAGAAAACACGAATGGATCGGAGTGAATATCCTGCATTGAGGCGCCAGCCAGAAATGCTTTCTGTTTCAGGGCATTTACAATTTGCGGATCGCCGCAGAGGTATACACGATAACCTGTAAACGAGCCCAGGGCCTGCCCCGGAATGTCTACCACATTGCCTTGTTTACCACCTTCGGGCGAATCGCCGTGTAGTACGCATGGCGTATATGAAAACTGTGAGAATTGTTGGGAAAGTTCACGTAATTCATCAATCAAATACAATCCGGCGGTAGCAAGGCTGGCATGAAACAGGTGGATGTCACCACGGTGCCCTTGCTCCAGAGCATCACGTAAAATCCCGTGTAGTGGCGCCAGACCTGTGCCAGCACCAACCAGCAACAACGTACGTTCCGGATCATCCGGCAGATAAAAACAATCGCCGGACGGGCCAAAGAAGGATAACTCCTCCCCTGCTTTTACATCATCGAACAGCCAGGTACTCATGCGCCCTTCCGGCACGCGCTTGATGTGTAACTCCAGGAATGGATCAGATGGAATGCTGGCCAGTGAATAACTACGTGTCAGTTCATCACTCGGGCGGATAACATTGATAAACTGCCCTGCCCTGTATGTAAATCCATCCGGTATCTCAAAACGCAAACGCACAATGGATTCATTCATCTGGTCTTTACTGATCAATGTGGCGGAATATTTGGGCGAAACAGTTGCCAGACCAATTTCCAGATCCTCTTTCGGCTTACAAATACAGGCGAGAAAATAATTCTGGGCAGCCAGCGTATCCTTGAGTCCCTGTTGCGAGGCCGCCGGAGGGTTGCCTTTGATCGCGCGGGTCAGACAGGTTTGACAAGCGCCTGATTTGCATGATGAGGGAAGCAGGACCCCGTGGCGTTCCAGTGATTCCAGCACGGTTTCATCCGATGCACAGAAATAGTTCTTACCTTCAAATCGTATCGTTGGCATTAATATCCCCTGGTAAATAAATCTCAGCTGGACTATCCATGAATGATCCAGACTAAATTTCGAATTTACCAAAAAAGAAAGGGGGCGCAAGCCCCCTTTCAATAAATCATGTTAAGACTTAGCGATCAAGTACGTCGTCACGTGTACTATCTGCAATGGCAATGACCTGTTGAATCAGGTTATTGGCTACGCCCAGTTCGGCCAGTGTAGCGCGTATATGCATCAGGATGTGTTCAAAATGAGAGTCATTCAGGCCCATTTTGATCAAATGGCGATGTCCTTCGCGCATGTCTTTGCCGGTGTAGGAATGAGGGCCACCAAAAGCCATTGTTAAAAAGGCTTTCTGTTTGGCAGCCTGTTTATCCATGTCCACGCCTTCAAAGAATGGAACGACATAGGCATCAGCAAGCACTCTGCGGTAAAATACATCAACAGCTGCATTCACAGCAGCTTCGCCGCCCAATTGTGCATACAGACTATCATCTGCTGTGTTCGCGGTAGCGTCTGCTTCCGCTGTACGCCCTCGTTCAGCGATGCCTGACAGAATCACCGGCATCAGCAGACCAAAGACTGCAAACATGATAAATACGGGAATAAAGGTTTCTAAATGCATAATCGTTTACCTGTCGAGTACATCATCACGGGTGGACTCAGCCACACTGATGACCGTATCGATCAGATTCTGGGCGACGCCCAGTTCCGCCAGTGTAGAACGCAGATGACACAGAATATGTTCAAAATGGGAATCATCCAGGCCCATGCTAACCAAATGGCGATGCCCTTCGCGCATATCTTTGCCGCTATAACTGTTCGGGCCGCCGGTAACCATGGTCAGAAAAGCGCGCTGCTTGGCAGCCTGCTTATCCATATCCACGCCTTCAAAAAAGCGAATGACATATTTGTCAGCCAGAACCTTACGATAAAAAACGTCTACCGCAGCATTAATCGCTGCTTCTCCACCGAGTTGATCATATACAGAACTCATCTTATTCCTCCTTGGTCTTGTTCATACCCATAGTATGTGAGCGCCATATTAACGACACTGGACAAAAGCTGTCAACTTAATATATCTTTCCCGCATGCAATTAACTCAATATACCGATTACTCACTACGCGTTTTGCTATACCTAGGTTTGAATCCGGACCGCCGCTGCACCATTACTGAAATTTCTGATGCCTTCGAGATCAATCGCAATCACCTGGTCAAGGTAGTGCACAACCTTTCATCCAGCGGCTGGATCACGACGATAAGAGGTAAATCGGGTGGCATGGTGCTGGCTTTCCCGCCTGAAAATATCAATATCGGCGCAGTCATTCGCCATACCGAACCTCATTTTGATTTACTGGAATGTTTTGATAGCGAGACCAACACTTGCTCGATCTCGCCCGCCTGCAAGCTCAGACATGCTTTATATAAAGCTCGCAAGGCATTTATGGATGTAATCGATTCCTACTGTCTGTCTGATGTGTTGACCAATCCAGACGACTTAATCCAGTTAATGGATATGCCCAGGCTTAAAAAAGCCGCTTAATCCGTTTTATTTAAGCCGCTCAATCTTAATCCGCTCAATCTGAAGCGGCGTGATGCGGCTTATTTGCAGAACTGCCTTGTTTGATTTTCACCACCACGCCACCGGGCATCAGGGCGATGGTTTCATATTTATGACTTAGCGCCGCCATATTGCGCGCCAATGCATGCATGGCTTCCTGCTGGGGGTTAAAAGAAAGGTGGGTGATACCCTTGATTTTGGCCTCGAAATCCTGGATACCCGGACTGGTTGGCGGCAACGGCAACACATCCCGACGCGTGACCAACAGCGTTCTGGCTGGCCATTGACTGGCGGCAATAAACTGATCAAGTGGCGCAGCAGCTGCTTCTCTCTCTAATACAGCAATCACTTGATCTGTATCGCTTTTAAGTTCCATCTGGCGCGTGGCAAACGTGTTTTTTGCAGCCATGGTGGAAAGTGCCACCAGTACCATGACAATCACGAGTACCCCGCCCCGCTGCCCGCTGATGCCGCGCCAACCAATGCGCTCATTAAGTTTGATCAGTAGTGGCACGCCAAGATAAAGCGTCATCGCCCAGTAAATAAGCACCCATGCATGATCGGCATGCAGTGCGCCGATTGCGCTAGCGAGGATCAGCATCAATGATGTGGAATCGATATCCAGTTTTCGGATCAATAAGGTTGCAATCACGGCAGCGATACCGAGATCCGCCACAATCAGCCCCATGCCCCAGCTGTTGGCTGTATGCAGCAACGGAGAGCCAATCAAGGCATCGGCCAGAATCGATAAAGGGTTGGCAGCTGCGGCATCCATACCATACCAGCCCCAGCGCAGCAGCAACATAATTGCGGTGGCGACTACCATCGATAAAATCATGCGATGGGCTTTTTTCCGTTCAACAGGTTCACGCAGCCAGCGCCAGATAACCACTAACGGCAAAGCCAGCCCCATCGGATGCAGGCTCACCGCAAACACGCACATCAGAATTTGAAGGAATAACCAGCTCGGCGCTGTACGTTCACTGGCATGCATCAGATCATCAAAAATTGTAGCGACAGCAAAGGCCCACAGCAGATAAATACCGGCACCAATCGCATCGGTCTGCATCAAAGTGATCGGTGCAATCAATAACAGCGCAGTGGCGATCATCGACGCTTCACTGCCATGTTGCGACTCAACCCGGTTGTAGAGCAGCAGCGCCGTGCCGAACAGGAAGAACATCGTGTACACCTTGACCGCGATCAGGCTGCCGACCCAGTGCATATCAAGCGGAACGAACAGAATGGCGCGCAAATCCGGCACACCGAAAAATGCGACCGGGCTGGCAATCTGGTGGACGATCGACCAGTTCAACAGTAAATCGAGCGCAGCCGTCTCTTCAATGCCGTAATTATCATAGCGAAACAGCGCTATAAAAACCCAGGCCAGCAAGCATAGCCCGGCCAGACCAAGGTGGCGCGGAGCCAGATTGTCGCGAATCGTTGAAAGCATGAGGGAAATCCTGTCGTGCAAATTTGAAAGCAGGCGATTGTAACTATGCTGCCATGAGGTGCAACAGCGCATACCGGCGACAGGATTCAACCATGTCCGATAGTTATGTTAATCGTTCGCC
>CAYUBK010000110.1:0-7071 GCA_964442955.1 uncultured Zetaproteobacteria bacterium
AAACAACTCAAAGCGGATATTCCGGAAGTACGTATTATTTCAGAGCAGGCGCAACGTACCGCCAATACCAGCTTATTCCTGCTACCGGGTATGGACGGTGAAACACTGTTGATGCAACTGGATCTGGCCGGTTTTGCCGTGGCATCGGGTTCTGCATGTTCCTCGGGCAAACGCGATCCATCGCATGTGCTATTGGCGATGGGGTTGAATGAATCACTGGCGCGCAGTTCAATTCGCGTCAGTTTCGCTCCCGGCAACACGATGGAAGATGGCGAAGCGCTGGTAGCTGCACTGGTCAAAAGCCGCAACCGCCTTAAAAGCATGGCCGGGCTTGCAGCATAAATAGTTTCAATACAAAAAGGTAAAATCATCATGGCAGATATAAACATCGAATTAACAGCAGCAGCGATTGCCCGGGTTAAACACATATTGGCCGCAGAGCATAAAAGCGATCTGCGCCTTGCGGTACGGCCAGCCGGTTGCTCCGGTCTGGAATATGTGATGGAAACTGTAGATCAAGCGCAGCGCGGCGATCTGGTAAAATCCTTTGACGGTTTTGATTTGTATGTGGATGCGGAATCTTACAAGACAGCGTTAAACGGTTTGTATCTGGATTTCCAGAAAGATGCGCTCTCTTCGGCATTCGTCTATAACAACCCGAACCAAAAAGGTGCCTGCGGATGCGGAGAGTCTTTTTCAATATAGCTCAAGACTGTCTATTCTATTTTCTGACAAGCCGGCTAGTCTGACCCCATTCAACTAAAGGGGGCTTAGCCATGTCCAGCGTATTATTATCCATATCAGGTTTTGATCGTCCCGGCATCGTGTGTGATGTGGCTGAGGCGCTAGAACACCTGAACATCAATATCGAGGACTCATCCATGACAGCCCTGCGTGGTCGATTCACCATGATGCTGATTGTGCGTTTACCTGAACACATCAGCCTCGGTGAACTCAAAGCGGCACTGGCCGAACTGGAGCAACGCACCCGCTTATCCGTGCAATCGCAAACCATCTCCGATGAAGAAGCCAGCGCGCCACCACTGGAACCGGATCATGTAATTACCGTACACGGGGCCGATAAAGTCGGCATTGTGCATGCCGTCACAGCCACGCTGGCAGAGATGGCCGTTTCCATTGTCGATGTTTCCACCCAGTCGCGCGCATCGGATGCGGGCAATATATATATGATGGTGCTGGAAGTAGCCGCTAATGATAAGGGCGAAGCCATGACTTCAGCCCTAGCCGCTGTAGCCGGTGACATCGGCGTCGATGTGGATGTCCATGAACTGGATGCCGCCGTTTTGTAAAACGCAGATCCAACCTTGTCTACCCAAGACATTTTAACCCACCCGGATGCGCGACTGCGCCGGATTGCAACGACCGTAACAAACTTTGACGGGAAACTGGCTGCTGGATTTTCCGAACTGGAATCGACCATGCGCGCCGGCCCCGGCGGCGTTGGCATTGCCGCCCCTCAAATCGGAGAGAACAATCGCATGATTGTGGTGGATTGCAGGCAAAGCCTCAGACCATGCAAAAATCACAGCCTGCTATACATGGCCAATCCGGTCATGATATCCAGCCACGGCGAAAGACTGGGCCGCGAGGGCTGCTTATCCGTGCCGGACTGGGTCGGCATGGTGCCTCGTGCGGCCGAGGCGTGCGTCCGGTTCGATGATGTGCATGGCCAGCCGCAGCAAATCACGGCAACCGGCTTTGAAGCGCGCGTCATCCTGCATGAAATCGATCATCTCGACGGTATTCTGTTTATCGACCGGATAATCTCCGGCAAAGATTTAATTCGCCGGATGACGGATTAACATGAAACAAATAACGTGTTAGCTCCAGTCAAAATCCTCGTCATCTTCACCATCGAAATCAAAAGGCTCGATGGCTGCAGACATGCAGACCATATCTTCCGATGTCGTATAACCGCTGCGCTTACTCAACCATTGAACAATTTCCGCATGGTCTGAAAATGTATCCTGTTGTGGTGACATATACTCCTCCTCATCGTTTGATATACGGAAGGTTAGAAACCGTTTACGTCACAGTTGCGTCATTTGTATGTCATGTTGATGACATGGATAAAAGCGTACCGTAACCCAAAAGTGCATAAAGACGTTCATTCGGGTTACACTGCCACCATGCAATACAATCGACTGGGAAGAACAGACCTGCAGATCAGCGAAATCTGTCTGGGCAGCATGACCTGGGGTGAGCAAAACAGCGCCGATGACGCTTTTTCACAAATGGATTATGCACTGGATCAAGGCATCAACTTCTTTGATACCGCCGAGCTATATGCCATTCCGCCGCGAGCCGAAACCTATGGCCGAACCGAAGAAATTATAGGCGACTGGTTGCGTCAAACAGGCCGACGACATGAGGTAATTCTGGCTTCCAAGGTATGCGGTCCAACTGCCTGGTGCACACATATCAGAGGCGGCAAAGCACGGTTGGATGCGAAAAACATCGTGGCCGCCTGCGATGGTTCGCTTAAACGACTCAATACCGATTATCTCGATCTATATCAAACCCACTGGCCGGATCGCAACACCAATTTCTTCGGTAAGCTGGGTTATCAGCACAGCGATGAAGAATCGCTAACGCCAATTGAAGAAACGCTGGATGCCATGCAGCAACTGGTACAGGCCGGCAAGGTTCGCCATATTGGCATTTCCAATGAAGCGCCGTGGGGCGTCACCCGACACTTAAACCTGTCCGAAGTAAAAGGCCTGCCGCGCATCGCATCCATTCAGAATCCGTACAATCTGCTCAACCGCTCATTTGAAATCGGTTTGGCAGAAATCGCCTGTCGTGAACAAGTCGGCTTACTGGCCTATTCGCCACTGGCCTTCGGCGTATTATCGGGTAAATATCTGCACGACAAACACCCGTCCGACGCGAGGCTGACACTGTTTGAACACTATACGCGCTACTCAGGTTCTGAAGCTGAATCTGCCACTGCAGCCTATATCAATGTCGCCAACCAACTCGGCATTGATCCGGCCCAAATGGCGCTGGCCTTCATCCGTCAGCAGTCATTCGTGTGCGCGACCATTATCGGCGCCACCAATATGGCGCAACTGGAAAGTAATATTGCAAGCCACGAAATCACGCTTTCGGACGCATGTTTGGCCGATATCGAGCGTATTCACCGCCAACACCCCAATCCATGTCCGTAAGCTCTACAGTAAACTCTTTGTTGTGTAATCATCCACCGTCAGGGCATAATCCGCCATCATGAAACACCCTCTTTATTTACTCACAATCTTGCTTGCGCTCATGCTCTCGGCCTGCGCTACAACGCAAAACCACTATGATCCCATTGAATCAACCAACCGAGTCACCGATAAAGTGAATGACGGCCTTGATCGCGTCAGCCTGAAACCGCTTGCGCAGGGTTATACTTATGTCGTACCAAAACCGATGCGCACTGCCGTGTCCAACTTTTACGATAACAGCACCTATGTTAATACCGTACTGAATGACTTTTTGCAGGGCAAAGGAGGGCAAGGCTTTTCAGACCTGATGCGTTTCCTGATCAATTCAACCCTCGGCGTTGGCGGGCTGGTGGATGTAGCTACGTCCATGGGATTCGAACGCCATGATGAGGATTTTGGCCAGACATTGGCAACATGGGGTGTTTCAAAAGGTGCCTATATCATCTACCCGTTTTACGGCCCTAATTCCGCACGCAATACACCCGATTTTTTAACTGCGACAGCAACTGATCCGTTATTCTGGGCCGGGTTTGTACTCGCGCCCTATATCACCATCCCCGCCACTTTACTCAAATATGTGGATGAACGCGCCCAGTTACTCAGCGCATCGGATATGCGCGATGAACTGGCACTCGACCCCTATGTATTCACACGTGAAGCCTGGCGGCAACGACGTGATTACCTGATTTACGATGGTAATCCACCAGTCTCACCAGTGGACGAAGATGATGGGTTTGAAGATGACGGTTTCGAGGAAGATGGTTTTGATAGCGAAGACAATCCACAACCTGAAAGCAAAACTCGCCCGGACAACACACCGCCAGGAAATGTTCCTGCCCCGGTGCCTGCAGAATCTCGCCCATCTCGCCCCCAGACACATCCAGCCAAGGTGTTTCTGCCACAGCCTTCGACAATATCTGCATCAGCTTCAGTCAGCGCTAACGATGCACACAAACAATATGTGATTTTTCTGTCATCTCACTATAGCGAATCTGAAGCAGCAGCCGAACAAAACCAGATTGCCAGGTTAGGGGTTGGCAGTGACATCTTTCCGGTAACACTGAATCACAGACGCTGGTATCGCATCCGTTCAGGCAGTTACACCAACAAGTCAAAAGCGCTTGATGAAATGAAAAGACTCAAATCACTCACCGGCCTGAACGGCGTCTGGATAGAAGCAAGCGGGAAATACAGTCCTTCGAGCAGGCTATGACTTCTTCATAACCGGCTGGCGCGATGCCTTAACAGATGATCGGCTAAAACCAGCGCCAGCATAGCTTCGGCAATCGGCACAGCGCGAATACCCACGCACGGATCATGACGACCTTTAGTGATAATTTCGGTTTCATCGCCATGAATATCAATCGTCGGGCGCGGTTGAAGAATCGACGACGTTGGCTTAAGCATCATGCGGGCGCGGATGGTATCGCCGTTGGAAATACCGCCCAGAATACCGCCGGCATGATTACTCTGAAATCCCTCGGCACGTATCGCATCGCCGAACTCGGAACCGCGGGATGTCACACAATCAAAACCATCGCCAATTTCTACAGCTTTGGCGGCCGGGATATTCATCAATGATTTGGCAATATCGGCATCAAGGCGATCAAACACCGGCTCGCCGAGCCCGGGAATCATGCCACGTGCTTCGACACACACCGCCGCACCAATGGAATCGCCTTGCTTGCGCAGCTTGTCCATAAACGAAGCCATTTCGGCTGCGGCCTGAGCATCCGGGCAGAAAAAAGCATTATTGCTGATTTCAGCCGCATCGAAATGTGCTGCATCGGCTTTGACCGGGCCAATCTGATCCACCCAGCCCAGAACAAGAATGCCGGATTCGGATAACATTTTTTTGGCAATCGCACCGCCAGCCACGCGCATGGCCGTTTCGCGCGCCGAGGAACGACCGCCGCCGCGATAATCGCGCAAGCCATATTTCTCAAAATAGGTAAAATCAGCGTGGCCGGGACGGAATTTATCCTTAATATCGGAATAATCCTTGCTGCGCTGATCGGTATTGCGAATCAGCAACCCAATCGGGCAGCCGGTGGTCACCCCTTCGAATACGCCGGACAGAATTTCCACTTCATCGGCTTCACGGCGCTGGGTAGTATATTTAGACTGGCCGGGTTTACGCCGATCCAGATCAGGCTGAATATCGGCTTCACTCAGCGGCAATCCGGCCGGACAACCTTCAACAATAGCCAGCAAACCCGCACCATGCGATTCACCGGCAGTGGTCAGGCGAAATATCTGCCCGAAACTGGAACCAGACATTGAATAATCCTCCAGCTAGTCCGGAATACCCGGATCACCAGCGCCTACATGGAAACCGGCATCGACATAATGCACTTCACCGGTCACACCGGATGCCAGATCGGAGAGCAGGTAGACACAGGTATTGCCCACCTCTTCCTGAGTCACATTATGCTTGAGCATTGCGCCACGCGCACTTTTTTCCATCAGTTTCTTGAAATCACCAACTGCCGATGCGGCCAGCGTTCTGATCGGCCCTGCCGATACCGAATTCACACGTATACCGTCTTCGCCCAGATCCTGAGACAAGTACCGGGTTGAAGCCTCCAGCGCCGCCTTGGCAACACCCATCACGCCATAGCCGGGAATAGCCCTTTCTGCACCCAGATAACTCATGGTCACCATGCTACCGCCTTCTTTCATCAGCGGTGCGGCGCGCTGGGCGCAAGCAATAAAGGAATAGGAAGAAACATCCAGAGCCAGATGAAAATCTTCTCGCGATGTGGTGTGGAAGCGGTCGCGCAATGCATCTTTATTGGCGAATGCAATCGAATGCACCACAAAATCCAGTTCGCCCCACTGCTCTTTAACAAGCGCAAAATAAGCATCCATACTGGCTTCATCCGATACATTCATAGGCGCAATAATCTCAGCACCTACACTCTCGGCCAACGGACGCACCCGTTTTTCCATCTGCTCGCCAAGATAGTTAAAGCCTAACGTTGCACCTTCACGCTGCGCTGCTCTGGCGACACCCCAGGCAATGGATTTATTATTGGCCACACCAAGAATCAGCCCTTTTTTACCATTCAAAATTCCCACGCAAAACTCCCTGTTACAAATGTTGTCGCCAAGAGTATCAGCAGGCTTCCAAAAGCGCACGCAAATGACGCTTCAAATCCCGTCTTCGCCAGACATCCGCACCCCCGTATGCCTGCGCTTCCCATGCACTTACAAATGCATGCCAATGCTTTTCGCTGACGCCTGCCGGGTGCTCAATTACCCTGAGCGGCTGACATTTTTTCCTGCAAATACCCTGAACCTGCAGCCAGCGATCCAGTAATGGCCAGCAAGCACGGCTCCGCCTATGCCAGGACAAGGCAACCATATAACGATCATAGCGCCTCCATAGCAACCCCACCACAACAGCTGCACCCATGATGATGAACAACCACAGACTATAGACTTTCAGGAACTGCCAGATCGCCCCCATCAAATGTCCGCGATCCGAATCCTCAAAATCCAGCACATAGCGGTACCATGTCATTTTGGCCGATTCCCAAACCGCATCGAAGCCTATAAAACTGCTTTCTGGCACCAACCAGCGTGATGGCGGTGTGGGGTCCATGCGCTGCCAGTGCCCGTCAAGCCATATTTCCGCCCAGCTATGGGCGTGCTTTTTCCGAATCAGCAGAAAACCGCCGACCTCGTTCCAATCGCCGGAATAGTAACCATTCACAATCCGTGCTGCGAAGCCGAGATCCCTAGCCGCCAGCGCCAGCACTGTGGCAAATAATTCGCAGTGCCCGCGTTTGTTATTCAGAAACGATTCGACCGGGTGGTTAGCATCCACCGGCACATT
>CAYUBK010000111.1:0-7041 GCA_964442955.1 uncultured Zetaproteobacteria bacterium
GCCTGGGATTCGCCGTGGGGCGCAGGCAGGCCGGGCTGGCATATCGAATGTTCGGCCATGAGTTGTTCGCATCTGGGCGATACGTTCGATATTCACGGCGGTGGCATGGATCTGAAATTCCCGCACCACGAAAACGAGATTGCCCAGGCGCGCGCAGCCAACGGCGGCGGCTTTGCACGCTACTGGTTGCATAATGGATTTGTGAATATCAATGCCGAGAAAATGTCCAAATCGCTGGGTAACTTTTTTACCATCCGCGAGGTGACAGCCAAATATCACCCGGAAGTGTTACGCATGTTTATGCTCGGCACGCATTATCGTTCGCCGTTGGATTTCTCCGACAGCGCGCTGGATGCGGCCAAAGCAGGTTTGGATCGGTTGTATGAGACGGCCCGGCGTTGCCGTGCCGGTGAGGTGTCAGGTGTCAGGCGTCAGGAGGAAACTGCTCCTCGCTCCTCACTCCTCACTCCTGACTTTGTGATTGCCATGAACGATGATTTCAACACGCCGGAGGCGCTGGCTTGCCTGTTCGATGTATCGCGGGCATTGAATAAAGGGATTGATGCAGACAATGATGTTTCTGAGCTAGCTGCTCAGTTCAAGGCTATGACAGGTGTGCTGGGCATTGTGCAACATGATGTGGAACAATGGTTCAAGGGCAGTGATGTGGATGCGGCGCGCATTGAGACGTTGATTGGTGATCGCAGCGCTGCGAAACAGGCGTGCGATTTTGGTCTAGCAGATGCCATCCGTGATGAACTGGCGGCTGAAGGAATTATCCTCGAAGACAGCGCAACCGGCACGAGTTGGAAAAAAGCGTAGGCCGAAATGAGCCAAAATGTTTTGGTTGGAGATTGGATAGATGCAGACAAAGATAGATGAAACAATTAATCTGTTAAAACAGGCGCAGGATGCATATGCACCGGAACTGGTCTTTGCCAGCAGTTTCGGGGCTGAGGATGTAGTGCTGATTGATTTAATCAGTAAACATGCTCCCGAGATTCAGCTTGTGACGCTCGATACCGGACGTTTGCCGCAGCAAGCCTATGATGTGATGGATGCCTGTCGTGAAAAATATGGGCTCGATATTCAGGTATTTTTTCCCGATGCCTCGGAAGTCGAGCAGATGGTGCGCGAGTTCGGCCTGAATTTGTTCTACCAATCTGTGGAGAACCGCAAACACTGTTGCGAAATCCGTAAAATTCATCCATTAAAACGGGCCTTGTCCGGCGCAAAGGCATGGATCACCGGCGTGCGTCGTGAGCAGGCTGGTTCCCGACAGGCTATGGCAGCAGTCGAGGATGATGCTGGCTTTGGTATCAAAAAATTCAATCCGCTGATTGAGTGGAGTGAAACCGAGGTGTGGGAATATATTCGCGCCAATAATGTGCCATATAACGCATTACATGATCAGCACTATCCATCCATCGGTTGTGAATGCTGCACCCGTTCGGTCACGGTTGGCGAAGACCCACGTTCAGGCCGATGGTGGTGGGAACGTGAAAATGGTGTGGCTGAATGCGGCCTGCATGCCAGCCCCCTGAAAAGAAAATAATCCAAGCAGAATACACAAAAAAAGCTGGCATCATGTCAGCTTTTTTTGTGCCCTGTAATCGCGCTTAGAAACTGACCCGGTAGTGTGAATCCTGCCAGCATTTGGGCAGCGCTTCGCCGGATGGGAAGCTCAGGCCTGCTTTATCGATGCTGACCGGTTCACCGGCTTCTTCGCCCGCATGGTAGCGGACTGTGACGGATGATGCATTCGGATCAGTGAGTTCGCTGAGTTCAACAACCTGCGCGAGATCACCGTTATCTGTATTTTTTAGAAACATATGAACCTCCTTTTGCTCAACGGATTGCTGATTATAGCACAAATGGCGGTTTACCGGAACAGTTTTTCCCGATACCAGCGTAATTCGTTGATAGACTCCCGGATATCAGCCAGTGCCAGATGCTCGGCTTTTTTGATAGGCGCTTTGCTATTCGGGTACCAGCGCCGGGCCAGTTCCTTGATGGTGCTGACATCTATATTTCGATAATGCAGATAAGTTTCCAGTTCCGGCATATAGGGAACCAGAAAACGCCGATCCTGGTGGATGGAGTTGCCGCACAGGGGGGAGGTGGATGGCGGCACATATTGCTTGATGAAATCCAGCGACTGCTGTTCGGCGATTCGCATGGAAATGGTCGATGCTTTTACTTTGGCCGTCAGGCCTGAATCGCCGTGATGGGTGGTATTCCACTCATCCATGCCATCGAGAATGTGATCGGGTTGATGGACTACGATGCTCGGGCCTTCGGCCAGAATGTTCAATTCACCATCGGTAATGATAGTGGCGATTTCGATGATCGTATCCTGATCCGGATCGAGTCCGGTCATCTCCAAGTCCATCCATACGAGATTTTGTTTAGAAGTAGTCATCCCCGCAAGCTAAACCGTTTTGATGCCGATGGCTTGCGCCAGTCGCAGAGTGGCTGCATCGGCATGCGCAAAACAGATGGGCGCATATTGCCAGCTACGGCGCGCAGGGTAGTGGCGGCGGTAGCCCGTAAAGGCATTGGGCAATTCGCTATGGGTCAGATCGGGCCATGATTTCATCGTTTCATCATCTTCATTCAGCGGATAGAGCCAGTTGGCTGCAGCATGGAGCTGCTGCCACGGGTTACCCTGAGCGCTGATCGTATGTGCTAGCGCGGGCGCAGGCAGGTGGCCATGCATATCCCATACCGGATCGTTTTTTGTCGAATCAATTTGCAGGAACGCGCACAGTGCTTTGTAAATGAAAAAGGTATTGGCTGCTTTGCCATCTATGGAGTGGCCCGCGATATGCGGCGTGGCGATGGCCATGCCGGGGTGAGCCAGTAAGCGTTGGTCGGGTCTGGGTTCCCGTTCCCAGCAATCGAGCACGGCGAACCTGGTTGCATCGCCATCCAGCCAGTCGGCCAGCGCAGTATTGTCCACGCAAGCGCCGCGCCCGGCATTGATGATACCCCGACCCATGAATGCGCTGAATTGCTCGCGCCCCAGCAGTTGAACGGTGCAATCCGCGCCATCGCGAATCAGCGGCGTGTGCAGGGTGAGTATATCGGCATGTTCCAGTACATGATCGAGTGATACAAATTCACCCATGCCTTCCACGCCTTCTGAACGGGCCCGGGGCGGATCATTGCGCAATACTCTCATGCCCATAGCTTCACAGAGCCCTGCCAGCTTGCCGCCGATACGGCCAACGCCGATGATGCCGATGGCGGTATCAGGAATATGGATCAACCCTCGCGTATGCAATTCGAGCAGGGCGGTGATCATGTATTCAATCACCGAATCGGTAGATGAACCGGCAGCATTGGCCCATGTGACGTGATGCGCATCCAGCCATGCCTTATCATAATGATCGTCGCCAATGGTGGCCGTGCCGGCAAAGCGCACGGTTGAGCCTTCGAGCAGGTCAGCATTGACGCGGGTGGATGAGCGCGTCAGTAAAATATCGGCATGGTGCACGGTATCCGGGGTGATCAGCCTGTTTTCCAGTACAGTCAGATCGACATCAAATCCGGGCAGTGTGGAAAAAGCCGATTCGACAGCCCAGATGTGCGCATCGGCAATGATATTGAGTTTGGCGGGCATGCCCTAACGATGACGCCTTATACGCGTACAGCAAGCATCATATTGAGAACATTGGCGAGCGGGGTACCATGGGGCATATGGATGCCGAACGACCTGATGCGGAACGATCCGATGCCGAACAATTTCGCTTGCTTGCCGAAGATGCCTTGAATCAATTGCCGGCTCGGTTTCGTATGGCGATGGAAAATGTTGTCATCATTACGGATGAGTTTGCCGAAGATGATGTGTTGCAGCAGATGCATATATCATCGGCTTTTGATTTGCTGGGTTTGTATGAAGGCAGACCGATCACCGAGCGTGATAGCGGTGATGCAGGCGCATTGCCCGATGTGATTCACCTGTACCGACAGCCGATTATGTCTATGTGCATGGCGCAGAATAAAAGCCCGGCACAATGTATCTGCGACGTGCTGATGCATGAAATCGGCCATTATTTCGGTTTTTCCGATGCCGATATGGAGCGCATCGAATCCACCGATGTTCATCGCAGCAGGTCAGTCGCATGAGTGAGAAGGCATTTGCGGCAGTAGAAGCGCTGCGCGGTCAGTTAGCTTCAGTATTGGCGGGTAAGGACGAGGCCATCGAACAGGCGCTGGTAGCTTTGCTGGCCGGTGGTCATCTGCTGATTGAGGATATGCCGGGCATGGGAAAAACGACGCTGGCACATGGCCTGGCGGCGAGTCTGTCCACTGATTTCGGACGTATCCAGTTTACAGCCGATTTATTGCCGGCCGATATTGTCGGCGTGGAAATTTTCGATCCGGCGGAAAAACATTTTGTTTTCCATCCCGGCCCCGTCTTTCACCACATTGTGCTGGCTGATGAAATTAACCGGGCCACGCCCAAGGCGCAATCGGCGCTGCTGGAAGCAATGGCGGAAGGGCAGGTCAGCAGCGAAGGCGAAACAAGGGCGTTGCCTGATCCGTTTTTTGTCATGGCAACGCAAAATCCGATGGAACATCTGGGCACGTTCCCACTACCCGAATCGCAGCTGGACCGCTTTTTTATGCGCATTTCAATCGGCTATCCGGACCGGGATGCGGAACGCAGGGTGTTACTGGGTGAGGCGGGGCAGGCTCAGTTGGCCGCCTTGCAACCGGTAGCGGGTTGGCAGGATATTCTTGATGCGCGTAATGCGCTGGATGCGTTGACCGTAACGGATGTGTTGCTCGATTATGTGTTGCAATTGCTCGAATCCAGCCGCAACGGTGAATGGATGCAACAGGGGATTTCTCCCCGCGCAGGTCGTCATTTATTGCAAGCGGCACGCGCCCGTGCATGGTTGGCAGGGCAGACGTATGTGACAGCGGCAGATGTGCAGGCGGTGTGGTTGCCGTGTCTGGCGCATCGGGTGACGGCGTCCGGCGATATACAAGCCGCACTGATGAATTTGCTGGAAAGCGTGCATGTCCCCGCGTAAGCATGAACCCAACAGCATATCATGGCCTATGACCCGGCAGATCTAAAATTACCGCCCTGGCTGCTCGGGCTGCTGGATGGATTGATTCGCCTGCACCTGCCGCTTGCGCCGCACTGGCGCATTGCCATGACAAGGCCAGGCGTAATGTTTATTGCTGCATTAGTGAGCATCTGGGCGGCGGCTTTTTATTCCGGTAATAATCTGCTCTATCTGTGCGGGGCTGTGATGACGGTTCTGATGCTCGCCGCTGTTGCACAGGCGATTTATCTGTTGCAATCATTGCCGGATTTGCAGACTGCTATACCCATGCTGGAGGCCGGTCAGGTGACTGCATTGCGCCATGAGGTGCCTGTTCGTTCCAATGCAGTCATGAATATCTCCGCCATTGTGGATATCCGCTGGCGCCATGCCGGTAGCGCTTTTGCATTAGCCGGGCGTTGCTCGCAGCGGCAAATCCGGCTCGATGGTCGGTTGAAGCCCTTACGTCGTGGTTTGTTCCGTATTGCCGCAATGGAACTGGCAACATCGGCGCCGATAGGCTTGTTTGTTCTGTCTTGTGTTCGCCGGTCTCCTTTTGAAATGACCGTATTGCCCGCTCCTGCGCCGTGGACGAAGACTGTGCCCGGATTATCATGCTCAGGTGATATTGCTCTGCTGGAGGGTGATCAATGGCATGATCTCAGAGCCTATGTGCCGGGTGATGCGCTGGCGCGGGTGCACTGGCGCAAGGCCGATGGCGATATCAGCAACTGGGTGGTCAAGCGCTTTGGCAGCCATGCTCATAGTGAAAACGATACGCTGCTTCGGGTGGATTTGAGGCAACCACAGGATGCCGACGAGGCCGCATTTGAACAATTATTAGGGCGCGTTTATAGCTGGGTACAGCAGCAGAAGCATCATGCGCCCGCATTGATTCTCGGGCAGTCTAAATTTGATCTTGGGCAGAAGGCGCACTTTCAACGGGCATTAAAAGCGTTGGCTGCGGCAGAGCCGGAATCTGTGCCACCTGCGGGGCAGGGCGGCTTACTATTCAGTCTGATGGATGGACGGCATTGAGTAGATATTTGGCACAGGCAGATGTCTTGCTGCGCGCCGAGCGGTTGACGCTGTCTGTGCTACTATGCGGCGTGGCTGCGCTGGCTCTGTCGGATTTTGTCAGCCCGTTCTACTGGAGTTTATCGGTAGTGGCGGCGCTGCTGCGCTTATGGCGCGGGCCTGCATTTCATTTGACTGAAATGCAGGCCAGTTTTATCGGCTGGGCCGGTTTTATCTGGGTGGCGCTGGAACTGGTGATGGGGCGGGAACTGGTAGTCGCTTTCACCGATTTTCTGCTGATTCTGGCGCTTGCCGTGGTGGTAGAAGCGGCCACGCCGCGCAACCATTTGCATCGCATGCTGGTCGGCCTGTTTCTGCTACTCGGTGCAGCGGTGCTGACCGATTCGGTGCTGTTTGTACTTCCATTGACTGCCATGCTGTGGTTTTTCTGGCGCGCTTCAGCCTGTTTATATGGCTTGAACTGGCCGGGTGGCGATTTGGCCGCGACGGCTGTGGAGCAGGATTTACGCTGGATGCCGGCGGTGGCCGTGGTTGCTGCACTGTTATTTGTCGGGCTGCCCAGATTTGAATTTCATTCGCTATTGCAGGCGCAGCAGCCTCGCATGCAGACCTCGGGGTTTTCTGATCGAGTGCAACTGGGCGATTTTGCCCGCCAGCTCGATGAGCAAGTGGTAATGCGGGTAGAATCAACCGAGCCGGGAGAAAGCCCGACTGCATTCAGGCAGCGCATTAGCGGACATTACTGGCGCGGCGTGGCGCTGTCCGTTTTTACCGGCACTGGCTGGCAACGTGCGAATGCCCGAAATGTATACCGATTTTCTGCCCGTTCAGATGTTGAGCTTGCTCAAGCTGGCGGGGCAGGCGTGGCGGTGTATCGCGAAGCCAGCGACCATCCATATATTCATTTGCCTGACGGTGCGGCTTCTATGCTGCACATCCC
>CAYUBK010000112.1:0-7041 GCA_964442955.1 uncultured Zetaproteobacteria bacterium
GTGCCTTAATCTGCTTTTTCAACAGCCTGCCCGTACGCTCCTGAAACTGGGTGATACGCAGATAAGCATATCCCGGCGCCAGCATATCGCTCTTCACTGATTTCACCTTAATGACAGCGCGTACAATTTTAATTTCCAGCGGCGTATTTTCACCTTTGCGGAAAATGGTCAGCAAAATACTGGTGCCCGGCTTGCCGCGCATTTTTTTCACGCCTTCAGATAGCGACATATCGCGCGCCAGTTCATCGTCGATTTTAATAATCAGATCGCCAGCTTTAACACCCGCCTTGTCAGCTGGCGTGTCTTCAATCGGGGAGACAATGCGAATACCGCCTTCGGCAGCAGCAATTTCAATGCCGAGACCGCCGAATTCACCTTTGGTGTCGACCGTCATTTGTTTATACATTTCCTTGTCCAGATAGGTGGAATGCGGATCAAGACTGGAGAGCATGCCTGAGAGCGCCCCGTCGATCAGTTTCTCATCACCCACTTCTTCCACGTAAGCACGGCGCACCATCTCCATGACGCGGGAAAATTTCTGCAATTGCTGATAATCGGTTGCCGCATCAGCCTGCCAGAAACCGGCACCCGGCTTCAATACCATCACCCCGATGACCAGAACAATCGCTGCTCCTGTGCCTAATAGCACCCGACGTAACTTCAAAGACATAACAAACTCCATCGTATTTTTACATTTTCTTGTTGCCGCAGTTTTTTGTTGCTGCAAGCTGCCAGCGGATTAGCGCCGACACCAGCGTTTCGGGTTTACCGCCTTGCCGCGATCCCTTACTTCAAAATAGAGCGTCACCCGATTCACCCAGCCGGTACTGCCTGCATCAGCAAGTATCTCGCCATCTTCAACCCAATCTCCGAGTTGTTTATAAAGCACATCGTTATGGGCATATACGCTGAGCAGGCCATCGCCGTAATCTACAATCGTCATCAACCCGAAACCGCCGAACCAGTCAGCATAACGCACCTGCCCGGCAGCCATCGCCCGCACTGCTTTGGCATGCTTTTTCGGCCTGATCTGAACACCTTGCAAGCGGGTCATGCCAGCTTTGGGACGGGACCTATAACTGGCCACAATGCGCCCGCGAATCGGCCATTTCAAACGTCCTTTGCGTTTGCGTACGCTCACACCTGCATTTTGCTGGCGATCAATGGTCTGCAAATCTTCACTCATGCTATCAAGCATTTGCATCAGCGCTTTTTCTTCTCGCGCCAGTCGCGAATCTTTTTTCTTTTTGACACGCACCTGATGACGCACCCGGTTAATCATTTTGCGTTTATCCCTGACGCGCACTTTCAGCGCAACAGTGGCCTTTTTTTTCTGCTGTCGGAATCGCTCCATCTGTTGGCGTTGCGCTTGCAATTCAATCTCTACGCCAGCCAGATCGGCAACCGCATCGGCATAAGCCAGACGATCCTTTTCTTCCGATCGCATCACTTCATTAAGCAGAAATCGACGATGCGGAATATCGCTGACAGATACGCCGGTCAATATGCCCATCCACGGCGATGTGTGTGAACTGCGTTGCCATGCAGCCACAGCCTGATCCAGTACAGCCCGTTTCAATACGGCGATATTCTGCTTCAGATGTTTCGATTTACGTTTGAGTTCCACCAGTTGTTGGTCTGTCGCCAGCACTTTTTCATAGGCATCCCGGCTGGCTTTGCGGGCGTCAATCAGGGCGGCATCGAGCTGCCGTAATTCTTTTCCGACACTGCCCAGTTGGGCTTCCAGTTGTTTTTTTGCTCTGGCCAGGCGCTGCCTTTCCTGTTTGACCCGTTCGATTTTCTGCTCGGTGCTCAGGCTGGCTCCAGCGAACGCAGTGGTTGTGCCCAGTTGCACCCAGTTGACAACCAGTAGCAAATAGATAATTCGAAACAGCATCATCATACGCGGTGGTAAGGGTGACCCTGAATAATGGTTACAGCACGGTACAATTGCTCCAGTACGACGGCTCTCACCAGTTGGTGCGGCAGCGTTAATTTGGACAGACTCCAGCAGAAGCCTGCTTTGGCACGAACCGTATCGGATACCCCGTCGGCGCCTCCGATGACAAAATCCTGTTGTGTATCGCCGGACAATCGGCCCAGATAATCGGCCCAGCCGGTGCTAGTCAGCAACGAGCCGCGCTCATCGAACAGGATAAAGTCTGGGTGCGCCTGTTTGAGAATCTGCTTTGCCTCTTCCTGCTTGCGCTGGCTGACCTGCTTACCGCGCCCTTCCGGTAATTCAACGATCTGGCAGCCGCCGAACGGTTTGAGCCGGGTCACGAAGCGCGACTCAAATTCGGTCAGTTCTCTCGACCCTTTTCCCACCACCAATAAGCGCAGTTTCACGGTTAGGCTGCATCTCCGTGCGGTGCCGACCATAAGCGTTCGAGTTGAAAGCTCTCCCGAGCCTCAGGCAAAAACAGGTGAATGATAATATCGCCCAGATCAACCAGCAGCCATTCCGCCGCCTCCAGCCCTTCAATCTTGGATGCCAGATCAAAGCGATGCGCTACTTCACCCACTGATTGCGCCAGCGCTTTCAGTTGCCGGTCAGAACGTCCGCTGGCCAGAATAAAACGATCAGCGAAATCGCAGCGACCACGTACATCAAGGACCAATATATCCTGCGCTTTTTTGTCTTCCAGCGCTTCAATCAGTGCATCCGTCATCTGCTCAAATGCCTGGTTTTTATCCTGATTTATATTCACTGTCTGTGTCACATATTCTCCATGGCTTTGTTATAAGCCTGTTCTATTTTTTTACGTACAACCTCCGGCACCTTGCCGGTCAATGATACGCCCTGCTGCGCATCATGGCGCACACCGGTCGCTGAAATATCCGGCAAATCCACCGGAATATAGGCCCAGCAATCAGATTGATGGCAATCCAACCCATCATTCATATCCACCCGACGCCAACCATCATGGCCGCATACTGTTTCAAGTGCTATGCCACGGCGAGCAAATACTGCCACATTACACAAGTTCCGGTGGGCAGGATATTCACGCCACGTTGGCAGGCCTGCCCATGTATCTGAGCCCATCATCAGCCACGGTGTAGTTTGCGAATACATCTGATGGAATTGGCGCAAGGTTTTTATCGCTGGCGTCGGTTTCTGGCGACTTATTTCCCAGTCCAGAACCTGAACGCATGGCTGATTTTTAAATATCTGCACAAGCCATTCAAAACGGGTGCGGGCATCAGCCAATCCAGACAATTCACGGTGCACGGGCAGCGCAGGGATCACCCATACTTCATCCATGCCCATCGCTAAACCAGCCTGTACCAGCGAAACGTGCCCAAGATGTGGCGGATCAAACGAGCCGCCAAACAACCCGATATTCCTGTTCCTCAAGCCTGTTCAACCCACTGCGCGAAAATGCTGCGCATATCCTTCAGATCAAACAAAATCGATTCTGTCATGTAAACGGTAAATGCATCGAGAATGACTAGGGCATTGGAAGGTGCATCCTGTGATATCTCATGCTTGATGCGGCTAAGCATGGTGGCATTCACGGTATGCAAGTCAGCATAGATCTCCTGCAAGCTTTCCATTTTCCAGTCTGCCTGTTTACCTGCGGTATGAATAAAGTACTGGGCGAGCATAAACATGGAAGTGACCCGATAACGGGTTTCTTCCAAATCTGACAGAGGTAGGTGAAAGCGCGCCATGGGACGCAATAATGTTGTTTTCGGACAACCGCTAACCGCCATAATCAAATTCCCGGCCATCATGTGTTTCGAAGTGGTAGTCAAAATCAATACTTTGTTTTTCCTGCATGTGCTATCTGAGCCCCTTCAACTTCTTTTGCCGCTATTTACGAATTTGACCTGTGCCGAGCACGATCCATTTCTGCGAGGTCAATCCTTCGAGGCCAACCGGGCCGCGCACATGCAGCCGGTCAGTAGAGATGCCGATTTCTGCTCCTAAACCGTATTCAAAACCATCGGCAAAGCGGGTGCTGGCATTCCACATCACCGAAGATGAATCGACCTCGCGCAGGAAACGCTGACCGGCTTCATGGTTTTCAGTCACAATCGTTTCGGTATGGGCGGAGCTGAATTCAGCAATGTGATCGACAGCCTGCTCAAAGCTTTCCACCATGCGCACCGACAACGTAGGGGCGAGATATTCGGTCGCCCAGTCCGTGTCCGATGCCTGCTTCACATCCAGCCCCTCGGTTGCCGCAACGATACGTTCGCAACCGCGCACCTCCACACCCTTATCCAGCATGGCCTGGACTATCGGCGCGATGAGCGCAGCGGCATCCTGATGAATCAACAGTGTTTCCATCGCATTGCAAACGCCATAGCGGTGCGTTTTGGCATTGACGGCGATATTCAGCGCCATTTCCGCATTGGCTGCGGCGTCAATATAGACATGGCATATACCGTCGAGGTGTTTAATGACCGGCACGCGCGCTTCGGCAGACACACGAGCAATCAATGATTTACCACCGCGCGGAATAATCACATCGACATATTGATCAGCAGTGATTAGCGCGCCGACCATGGCCCTGTCGGTGGAATCAATCAATTGCACTGCATCCTGAGATAAACCGGAATCCACCAGAGCACGGCGTAAACATGCGGCAATGGCGCGGTTGGAGTGAATGGCTTCAGAACCGCCGCGCAGAATCACCGCATTGCCTGATTTCAGACATAGCGCCGCCGCATCGGCGGTTACGTTGGGACGCGATTCGTAAATAATGCCGATCACGCCCAAGGGCACACGCATATGGCCTACCTGAATGCCGGAAGGGCGATAACGCAGATGGTCAATCGCGCCGACCGGATCGGGCAGAGCGGCGACTTGTTCCAGCCCTTCGGCCATGGCCTCGACGCGGTCGCCATTGAGCAATAAACGATCTTTCAGGGCGGCATCCAGATCTGATGCTTCGGCGGCCTGCATATCCATCGCATTGGCAGCCAGAATCTCGTTCATTTCGCGGCGAATGACTGATGCCGCCAGTTGCAGCGCCTTGTTCTTGGCGCCGGTATCGGCCATGCGCATGGCTTTGGCCGCATCTTTCGCCTGCCTGCCCAGCGCCGTCATGATTGTAGCTATATCAGTTTCCATCACCGCGTACTCCTACCTTTTGTTCAACTGCCTGAATCCGTGATCAACACCAGATTGTCGCGATGAATCACCGATGAAAAATCATGGAAGCCCAGGATCTGTTCAATATCGCTGCTGGCATGCCCCATAATCTGTCGCATTTCTTCCGCCGTATAATTGCATAAGCCCTTAGCAATCACACGGTCTGCAATCGCACTTTCCTCTTGCACATCCCTGGCCCTGACAATTTCAACACAATCGCCTTTATCAAAGACGCCGCTAACGGCGGTTACACCGATCGGCAGTAAACTGCTGCCTTTATCCAGCAATGCATGGGCAGCACCGGCATCAACATGAATCTGCCCGTTGGCTTGCAGTACTTCAGAAATCCAGTGTTGGCGCTTGCTGTGGCGATCCACACCGCATAAAAACAGCGTCCCTACATCTTCTCCGTTCAATAACCGGCTCAATGTTCCGATTTCCTTGCCACTGATGATCGCCGCCGCCACGCCGCCACGTGTTGCTACGCGTGCAGCGGATAGTTTACTGGCCATACCTCCTGTGCCGAATGAAGAACCGGAATCGCCAGCCATTGCCACATGCTCTTGACTCAAATGCGATACGATATCAATGCGTTTGGCATCGGCATGTTCGGCTGGATTGCTGTCATACAGGCCGGGCACATCGGTCAGCATCACCAGCAGATCGGCATCAACTACGAGACTGACCAACGCGCCAAGACTATCGTTGTCGCCAAATTTAATTTCGGCCACCACAACCGTGTCATTTTCATTGACCACGGGAATCACGCCAGCCGAAAACAGCGTTTCGCTGGTATTGCTGGTGTTGAGGTAACGGCGGCGGTGCCTGAGATCATCCTTGGTCAACAGCATCTGCGCCACGCTCATGCCATGCCTCGCAAATGCTTTGCCATAAGCCCGCATCAGTTTGGGCTGGCCAATGGCTGCCGCAGCCTGTTTTTCGTGTACGGAGAGTTCGCGCTCCACCCAATTCATACGCACGCGGCCCAGTGCTACAGAACCAGATGTGACGACCACAACCTGCTTGCCTGCTGCGATCAGGGCTGCCAGCTCGTCCACCAGATGATCCACCACATCCTGTCGGATGCCGGACTCGGCATCGGCCAGCAGCGAGCTGCCGATTTTCACCACCACGCGGCGCACATGCGCAAGATCAGATCTGGTCTGAATCATATCCTGTCTCCGGTTCTCCTTCTGAGCCTTCTATTTCCGAACCTTTCCCGGCAAGCTGCTCGAGTGCTTGCTGCCGCATATCCAGCACCCGCCCATAGATTTTATGCAGCAGTCCCTGTACACCCTCGCCGCTGACTGCTGAAATGACAAAGGTTTCCAGCCCCGTCTGTTTTGCGGCAGCCAGCGCTGCTTCTTTTTCATCATCGAGCAAGGCATCAACTTTATTGAGCACCAGCAAGCGGGGCTTTTGCCATAGCGTATCGCCGTATCCTTTCAGTTCGGTTTCAATTTCAACAATCTGATCGGCCACCGGCTTGCCGTCTTCACAGCAGGCATCAACCAGATGCAGCAGCACGGCGGTGCGTTCAATGTGGCGCAAAAAGCGATCGCCCAAACCGCGACCTTCATGTGCGCCTTCAATCAGGCCGGGAATATCAGCCACCACAAAACCGTCACCATCATCCATAAATACCTGCCCCAGTTTGGGCTTCAATGTGGTGAATGGATAATCGGCAATCTTGGGCCGAGCATTGGAAATACGCGATAATAAAGTGGACTTGCCGGCATTAGGCAGGCCGACAAGGCCGACATCGGCCATCAGCTTCAGTTCCAGAAAACGAAAACCCTGTTCACCTTCGGTGCCCGATTGCGAATAACGCGGTGCGCGATTGGTGCTGGTGGCAAAGCGGGCATTGCCCATGCCGCCTTCGCCGCCGCGCGCCAGAATATAGGATTCGCCTTCTTCGGACAGGTCAGCCAGCAGAT
>CAYUBK010000113.1:0-6982 GCA_964442955.1 uncultured Zetaproteobacteria bacterium
AGCAAAGCAATCGGCAGCACCATCAAATCATCGAAATCGACCGCATTCATGCGTTGCAGCAGTTCATCATAGTGAACGCGAATATCTGCCAATTGATTGTCATGCTGTTCCATCAGGCCGTTTTTAAGCAATGAAATGCGCGACAAGGTGCGATCCACCTGATCGGCATCAGCCGGCAATTTCATTTCGGACAATACCGATTTCATCGCCGATTTCTGTTCGGCACCGGCAAAGATGGACACGTTGGCGCGCCTGCCGGTCAACTTCGCATGCTCGCGCACTATCGCCAGGCCCAGCGAATGGAAAGTGCAGATACGCAAACGGTTTGATTTTTCTCCAAGCCTCTCCTGCAAACGCCCGCGCATTTCGCGTGCCGCCTTATTGGTAAACGTCACCGCTGCAATCGCATCTTCGGGCACATCACGCTCCACCAATGCAGCAATACGTTCGGTAATCACACGCGTTTTTCCCGAACCCGCACCAGCCAACACCAACAGTGGCCCGCCACGATGAAACACGGCGCGATATTGTTCCTCATTGAGTTGTGATGTGGATGCAGCAGCAGACATGTCCGCGCAGCATAAGCAGGCGCTTCCGTATCGCAAGCACACGATTTAGAGTTGCCGGATTACAATCAAAATAAAAATCTTTTTTCACCACAAAGACTCAAAGACGCAGAGAAAAATAAAATACAAAAAAGATTTCGGTTTCGATGTTACTTTGTGCCTTCGTGGTAAATGCTTTTGATTTTAATGAAAGGACGTCATTTTGAAACAGTTTCCACATCACGCATTTCGGGAATATGATATTCGCGGCATTGCCGGCACCGATATCACCGAAGAACTGGCTTACCGGCTCGGCAAGGCTTATGCCGCCATGCTGCCGGCAGATGAATCGCGCCATATCGCGGTTGGACGTGATGTGCGCCTGTCCGGCCCCGAACTGCAGGCAGCAGTCATGCGAGGCCTGACCGATGCCGGACACAATGTGATTGATATCGGCATCAATCCGACGCCATTGGCTTATTATGCTGTTTACCGACTTGATATGGGTGGCTGCATCATGGTCACCGCCAGCCATAACCCCGGCGACTATAATGGTTTCAAAATGATGATTGGCAAATCCAGTTTATACGGTGAAGATATCCAGCGCCTGAAAACACTGATGCAACAGAATATCCCCAATGCAGGCAGGTGTGGTGATATTACGGCTCACAGCGTGGTGGCTGATTACACCGGATTTGTAGTTGCCGACTGTCCGCTATCTCGCCCACTCAAGGTCGTGATTGATGCCGGCAACGGGCCTTCCGGCCTCATTGCCGCCCCACTGTATCGCCGCCTGGGCTGCGAAGTGATCGAACTCTACTGCGAACCGGATGGCTCCTTCCCCAATCATCATCCCGACCCGACCATTGCCGAAAACATGACCGACCTAGCCAATACAGTGCGTCAGCACAATGCAGACCTCGGCATCGCTTTTGACGGCGATGGCGACCGGGTTGGTATCGTTGATGAAAATGGCGATATCATCTGGGCCGATATGCTGCTGCTGTGCCTGGCACGGCATCTGCTGAACAAGCACCCCGGTGCCACGGTCATCTCTGAAGTAAAATGTTCGCAGCATATGTATGACGGCATTGAGGCTGCCGGCGGCAAGCCGGTCATGTGGCGCACCGGCCATTCGCCGATCAAGGCCAAGATGAAGGAAACCGGGGCATTGCTGGCCGGTGAAATGTCCGGTCATATGTTTTTCGCCGACCGATTTTTCGGCTTTGACGACGCCGCCTATGCCGGCGCTCGTGTTATGCAGATGCTGACTGAGTCCGATTCAACATTCGCTGAGTTATTACAGGATGTGCCACATACCGAAACCACACCTGAGATTCGCATTGATTGTAGCGATGATCGAAAATTCGATCTGGTTAACGAAGCCATCGCCCATTTTCGCGAACTCGGCTATGATATTATTGATATTGATGGCATGCGCATCAACTTCGGCGGTGGCTGGGGGCTGTTGCGCGCTTCCAATACGCAACCTGCACTGGTGATGCGCTTTGAAGCACCTAATCAAACAGATTTGCAAAAAATACGAAATTTAATCGAGGATTGGCTCAATAAAAATGCTTAACAGCTATAAATTGTTTTGGCCACCGATTGCGAATGCCTCGCTGATTTTTGGCCGGACTCCAGACTATGAATGTCTTCATTAACGGCTCTCATCTGACTCGATAGCTGGCGCATGGTGCGACGGTGAAAAATATCCAGCTGCACCAGTTCGCCCTGCATCTCAGAGCCGCCCTCCAGCGCTTCGATTCCCTTCAACAGTAATGAATACTCACCGGCCAGATCTGTAACCTGCTGCCACTGCCGCCGCCGCAATGCTTTATTTAATTTTTCCAGCTTTGCCCGACATGCATAGACCAGGTGCAATGCACCAAGCGCTGAGGGTGTGCCAGATTCACTCATCCAACAGCAACTCTAAGGTGTGGTTGTGATTGATGATTCTTTTGGGCGGACAATTGCATCCAGCCCTCGCGCAACTCCTGAACCAGACGCATCACTTCGTCCAGATGTTGCGTTGATCCAGAGCATAAGCCCTCTGTTACCCTGTTCATCATATATGCATACAGACTGGCAAGACTCTGGGCAATATCGGCACCCTCTTCCATATTCAGGCTGGTGGATAATTCGAACAGCGCCTCCATAGCACGACCGGCATGATCGGCTTCTGCTTGCATATCTCCGGCCAGAACTGCCATTCTGGTTCGACCCAGCGATTTATACAGTGCCTCATATGTAAGTAGCACCAGTCCCAATGGACCCGCCCCTTCAACCTGATTACCCTGATAAGCCTGATACCTTGTCATAACTGCCTCCGTGCGGTGATATTGTAGGCGATCATCGCCCTGTCTGTGTTGTATAAATCTATCGGCAAATCAAGTCCGAACTAAAGAAAATATTAACTTTAGTTTTAGTTTCGAGCGTTCTGTGCATTAACCTGTTGTGTCAGGAAGTCACCCGATTGTTGCAACGATGCAAGCGCCTGCTGCATACGCGTGAATTGCCCTGTAAGCACGATACGTTGCTGTTCCATTTTAGCTGTCAGGTCATCAACTCTGGTCGTCAGCGCATCAAAATTACTCTGTTCTGTAGTGATGCTGTTCTGGATCAATCCGGATACGGAATTTGAAAATAAATCCAGTGAACCATCAAAACCCGCCGCAATACCGATACCAAGGATTACATCGCCAACAGCGCCTGTCGTACTGCCTGAATACAGCAGCGTTAATCCATCCGAATTTCCTGTCGTACCGGTCAGCACCTTCCCTGCTCCAGTCGCTGCAAGACCATTGATCGTACCGATCACATCGGTTCCGGCAATAGTCTGGTCAGCGATTCCCAGTCCATTGACCGTTTGAGCGATGCTGAAACCGCTACTGCTGCCATAAGCCGTGGACTCAATAGCAATCATATTGCCGGATACAACAGCCTGAACAGGCAAGGCAAATCGACCTTCCGTCACCACGGTATCACTACCAAAAGCCAGCGTACCGCCGCCTTCGTTATTGGCAGTCAGACCGGCAGTGAGTTGGCTGTCCCCTGTTTTTATATCAGTGAGTGTGATCTTGCCATTCACATCAATAGTGGCCGCAACTTCCTGGTTAAATGTTGATTGAATAGAGGATAACAACCCTGAAATCGTATCCGTAGCAGGATCCAGTACGGTATAGGTGCTGCTTACCGCAGTGCCCGAACGCAGCGTACCGCTGATGCTAATGGTATCTCCGATTGCAACCCCCAATGCCAGTGCCGAAAGCGTGCTTGCGCCTGTGGCTGGAGAACCGGCGACCGTCAGGGCGGTAGAAAATTGGTGTTTTTCGGTATAATCGGTCGCCAGTTCGGCATTCAGTGCAGAAATGATCGAACTTTGAGTCTGACTCTGAGTCAAACTCACTACGGCTTGGCGGGAAGATGCCGTATCGGTGATCGTGATTGTTTCGGCTGCAGCCAGACCAGCTGACAAATCGGTCGTACCTGTGAGTGATGCCAGCGTAGCAGCCTGGGTGACATTCACGCTGTACGTGCCGGAGGGCGTATGCAGGCCATTGGTCAAGAATTGCAGGCTGTTATTAACACTGCTGCCTCTGGCCACAAACAAGTCACGAATCGCATTGGGATCATTGGCAAGAAACGGGCTGAATTTTTCATCATTGATCAGCAACTGCCCATTGGCATCAGGTTCTACGCCAATCATCACCAGGCTGTTTTTATCCGATGTCAGACCGGGAATAGTTTGAAGCAGACTTGTCGTCAAACTGTTCCGAATCGAGCTCAACAGCGGGTCGCCAGCCAGCACGCCACCTTTGCCTGTATTGACATCAAACTTGAACTGTTCATTAATTAATGTTTGTAGGCCGTTATAGCCATCCACAAAGCTTTGAACATTATCCCTCAAAGCCTGTTGATCCACGCCAATCGTCATATTGATGGTCACTGCTGCATCGGCCTGTTTCAGATTCAGAGTTACGCCGGCAAGCGCATCGGTAATCGTGTTCGTGCTGCGGGTGAGGCTTAACCCGTCAATCGAAATCAGCGCATCTTGCGCACTCTGCAAACTCTGGCGCACATTGGCCTGACCAGTTGCGCCCAGTTGCAAGGATGACAACGTACCGGCTGCATCCAGATCGGTTCCCGAGAGCGTAAATCCGGTTGCGCCGGTTGTGTCGGAAGCCAATATCAGCCGAAAATCATTGTCAGCCACTTTCATCACCGAAGCACTGACTCCCGTAGCGGAAGCGCCGGTATTTAATTGGTTGATCGTGGCAGCGATATCATTGAGGGAATCGGATGTCGTCACAGTCACAGTTGAGCCGGCCACCTGAAAAGTGCCGCTGAGATTCAGCGTGGTGGAGGCGCTGGCAGCTGCCGTCCCGGCGTTGTTTTTCACCGCGCTTGATGAAGACAGGCGCTCCGCCTGCGCGATCTGGGAAACGATAATATTATGCTGTCCGGCTGAAACGCCCGAAGTACCACTGACATCCAGCAACGTGGATGCCGTTACCGTTGATGAATTACTGGACAGGCTGGCTGTGTATCCGAAGAAAGTGGCGCTATCCGCCATGGCGATCGAAGTGTTGCGCAAGCTACTGACCGCATCATTAATCTTGACCAGCGCATCCTGCCTGGCCGTAATAGCATCCTGTTTCTTTTGCAATTGGGAGATTTCAAATTTTTTAATGCCCAGCAATCCATCAACGGCTCCCTGGGCATCAAAGCCGGCCACCTGGCCGGATACTAGACTTGAGATCGAACTCGAGACGGGCATGGCTTACGCCTTTTTATCCAGAAACAATCCGATCATTTCACGCATATAAATCTGGTGCTGAATAAAATCCTTCGATGGCAATTGCCGAATTACAGCGCCACTGGACTTATCTGTCACCTGAACAACCAGTTGACCCAGCTGCTCTTCATAACCGAACGAAATATTTTCATTGGAACCGGCCAGCTGTGCATTTGCATGCTGCACGGCCCTTTGTACATCCTGTACTGATACTTTCTGTCCGGCATCGTTCTGTACTATTTGTTCAGCCGAGACGGAGGGTGATGCCTGTTGCTGATTCCCCGATCTGGCTACAGCTGCTCCCATATTCGGTGAAGAAAGCACAGGACTGGTATTCATACTTGCTGCATCAATAATAGCCATGTCATTTTACCTCCTTTACCTTTTTATTGGGACTTAATCCTCTCCCGTTACCGGGAGAGGATTAGCCTGCCTCTTACCTGAACAGTGTCAGTACGTTTTGTGCTGCCTGATTGGCCTGAGCCAACATCGAAGTACCAGCCTGAGTCAGGATCTTGTTCTTCGTGAAGTTAGCCATCTCAGAAGCCATATCAGCATCCTTAATTGCTGATGCAGCCGCATTCACCTGTTCAATACTGGTAGCCAGGTTGGCACTGACGAATGACAACTGATTCTGCACAGCACCCAGATTGGTACGGTTGGTTGCCAATTGATCCAATGCGCTCTTGGCAGAGTCAATATAGGTCTGCGCGGCGCTTTGGGTCGAGACGTTACCACTGGCAAAAGCAGCAGCCAGATCGGCAGCCTTATAGGATGTTGTCAGGCTCACGCTTACCTGGTTATCGGTTGCGTTATCAGCACCCACCTGGAATACCGAACTAGAGCCCGCGCCTGTGACCAGAGTACCCGTGGAAGCGGTAGAGCCCGTAGCTGCGGTTGTCTTGCCAGTTAAGGTACCGTTGATGGTAATATCAAAACCGCCTATGGAAATCTTGGTGGTATCCTGGGTAGCGGCCCCTGGTAAATCTGCAGCCGTAATCACCTTGGAAGCAGTCGTTGTGCCATCAGTAATTTGAATGGCATCGCCAGCCTGGAAGGTGGATGTGTTCCCACCACCGTTATCCACATAAGAGATCGTGAATGTAGTAGATGCAGCAGCGCCATTGGCCGTGATGCTGGAAATACCATTGGTGGTCGTATTATCAACCGTTGAAGCAGCAGTAATTGCTACGCCGGCAGTACCGTCTAGCAGGCTGGTGCCATTGTATTTGGTGCTGGTTGCAATATTGTCAATCTGGCCTTCCAGTTTGGCGCGTTCTGCTTCCAGTTTATTACGATCCTTATTGGTGACATTGGCTGATGCAGCCTGAGTCGCCAGCGTCTGCATACGCACCACCATATTTTGAATTTCCTGTACAGCCGAATCAGCCATCTTGACCATGGCGGTTGCCTGCAAGGCATTCTGTGATGCAGCAGCAAGTCTGCTACCCTGAGCGCTCAGTTTTGAGGAAACCGCATATCCGGCAGCATCATCTGCTGCTGAATTAATACGGAACCCGGAAGACAAACGCTCCAGTGATTTATTCATATTTAAGCTGTTGGTATTGAGGTGTTTCAGTGCGGTAATTGCCGCAGTATTGGTTTGGACTGTTAGTGCCATTGTATTCTCTCCTTGAGT
>CAYUBK010000114.1:0-6981 GCA_964442955.1 uncultured Zetaproteobacteria bacterium
CGGGCAACTGGAATATCGAGGGTGAACATGCCGATGCAGCCGGGCAGGCTGTGCAACGGTTATTAAAAAAATCAACGAATCAGGCGGAAGCATTGACCGATATAGATGTAGAAGGCGTATTGCGCGATGCTGATCAGAATGTACCGGAAGCAGAATCCGGCAGCGGAATCATCATCGCCGGACGCCGCCATATCAGTGGAAAAACACCCAACCAGCGCACCTATCTCAAAGCCATTGAGCGCAACACCTTAACGCTGGCGGTAGGGCCGGCCGGTTCCGGCAAAACCTATCTGGCTGTAGCCATGGCGGTCGCAGCAATGAACAGCAATCGGGTGGAACGGATTATTCTGACCCGGCCAGCTGTCGAGGCTGGCGAGCGGTTGGGCTTTTTGCCCGGTGATTTACAACAGAAAGTCGATCCTTATCTGCGTCCCCTCTATGATGCCATGGCCGATATGCTCGGTGTGGAAAAAATGAATGCGCTGATAGAGCAGAGCCGTATTGAAGTTGCGCCATTGGCCTATATGCGCGGGCGCACGCTCAATGATGCGTTTATTATTCTCGATGAAGCGCAGAATACCACCTGCGAACAAATGAAAATGTTTCTTACCCGGCTCGGTTTCGGCTCCAAAATGGTGGTCACCGGCGATGTCACCCAGGTCGATCTGCCGCGCCATCAGAAGAGTGGATTATTGCATGCACTACGGGTGCTGGAGCATGTCAAAGATATTGGTCTGTGTCGTTTAAGCAGCAAAGACGTGGTACGCCATCAACTGGTTGAGCAAATCGTCAATGCCTATGAAGACAGCGAAGAAGGCCCGCCGCATGATTGACATCATTGTCGATGCGGATACCGGTGGCGATATGGTGTTCGAGCCGCCCGGAGATATTGATATGGCAGTGAAAACCGCCTGCGCCATTGCTGGCTACGAGGCACAGGAACCGGTGCTGTGTATTCGTTTTAGTACGGATGCCGAGATTCGGGCCCTGAACCGTCAATGGCGCAACAAGGATGCGGTGACCGATGTGCTGTCTTTCCCCATGCAGGAAGCGCCCTTCGATTTGGGCGAATCATTGGGCGATATTGCCCTGGCCACCCCCTTTGTCCGGCAGGAAGCTGATCGCCTTGGCTTATCTGTGGATGCACACATCCTGCACCTGATTATCCACGCTACCCTGCATTTGCTCGGTTTCGATCATATTGCCGATGATCAGGCTGAGTATATGCAGGAGTTAGAATCCGAAGCCATGCGACGCATGGGTCTGCATGCCCCCTATCCGGCTGAAGCGAGGCTACAGTCATGAGCCTTGTGCAACACTGGATGGGCCGTTGTCGCAAGTTATTGATCGAATATTTGCGACCGGGTCGGGATGAGCAGGAGTTATTGTCGGTGATTGGCCGGGCCGAAGCGGTATTGTCCGATGATCAGCGCAGCATGCTGGAGCAATTGGTTGAAATGCATGATATGCGGGTGCGCGAGTTGATGGTTCCCCGCTCTGACATTCATGCGGTATCCGCCGAAGCTTCACTGGCAGAAATTGAACAAGCCATGATCGAAAAGGGCGTCAGCCGTATGCCGGTCATAGATGGCGATATTGATCACGTGCTGGGGATCGTGCATGTCCACGATATTGTACTGGCGCGCATCAAGGGTGAAGCGCCTGCCCTGACTACATTGCTGCGTCCGTGTTTGCGTGTGTTAGAACTGGAACAGGTATCCGGTCTGTTATCGGAAATGCGTGAGCATTCATGCCGAATCGCTATCGTACTGGATGAATATGGTGGCACGGCAGGCCTGATTACCTTGCCCGATCTGGTGCGTGAAATTACCGGTGAAATCGGTGAAGATGGCAAAGAGGAAGAAAGCGAATTGTACCCGTTGGGCGATGGCGGCTATATGGTGCAGGCGCGCATGCATATCGAAGAACTGGCCGAAGCGCTGGAGATAGAATTACCGGAAGGCGATTATGATACGGTTGGCGGCTGGTTGACTGCGCATCTGGGGCGCATTCCCCATAATGGCGAACAGATTCAGGTCGAAGGCTTGCAGGTTCATGTCATCGAAGCCGATCCACGCCGGATCAGTCGTGTACGCATTCAGCTTCAGTCCGGCACGAACATTCAGCCTGACAAAAAAGCATAACAACAGTGCAAGAGAACCGCAGCATGCAGGCTTTACTGGCGCTTATTTGCGGGGCATTGATGCCATTCGCCTTTTCCCCTTTCGATCAAACCTGGCTGGCTATTCCCTGCCTGACGCTCTGGCTGTGGCTGATTCGACAAGGGCATGCCTTTTTGTCCGGCTTTGCATTCGGCTTGGGCTGGTTCGGCTTCGGCGCATGGTGGCTGGCGCCTACTCTGCATACCTACGGGCATCTGCCCTGGATTGCAGCGGGTTTCTGCGTGCTATTGGTCGGCACAGTGATGGCCTTATTACCCGCTTTATGGGCATGGCTGACATGGAAACTGGCCGGAAAAACAGCTTGGGTGTTGCTGGTCTTTCCTGCCGCTGCTGTCGCTGAAGAATGGGTTAGAGGTCATGTTTTCACGGGTCTACCCTGGACGGCACTGGGAAATTTGTTGCTTGATACGCCGGCCATTGGCTGGGCAGCATGGTTTGGTGTGTATGGCATTGCGCTGATGCCGGCTCTGATAGCAGCGGCGCTGATATTGCTGTTTTCTGCTGAATACAAACGCGTTGGCGTTGCCGGGCTGGTGATGGTTGGCATATTAACGGCGCTGGCACCATCGCCTGAACATGGGCAGGGCACAGAGCATACGGCTGCACTGGTGCAAGCCAATATTCCTCAGGACAAAAAATGGGATACAAGCTTCCTCAACACGACCATGCAACGCTACGCAAAGCTGACTGACAGCGTTGCCGGCGATGCCGATGTCATCATCTGGCCGGAAGCGGCCATCCCCTTCTTTCTGGAGCGCGCGCCCGGCTGGCAAGCATGGCTCAATCAACAGGTGCAAAGCTGGCAAACACCGTTGTTATATGGCGGCCTTAAACTGACCGGGAATCGTTCAGAGAAAAACCGCTCGGCACAAAACGGCTTATTCGCATTCGACCCGCAGGCTGAAACCACCTTATCCAAACGCGACTTTGCCGGTAAACATCATCTGGTGCCATTCGGCGAATATGTACCGTCATGGATTCCGTTCCTGCATACCCTGGTGCCTGAAATCGCCAACTTCAGGCCGGCTGCAGATGGTGGTGTGATTCAGGCGCGCGGTATCGCTTACGGCGCCTTAATATGTTATGAGTCTCTGTTTCCCGAAGAAGCCAGAAGCAGGGTACAGAATGGTGCGCAAGTACTGGTGAACGTCACCAACGATGCGTGGTACGGCAAAACGCCTGCCGCATGGCAGCATTTTCAGGCTGCCCGCATGCGAGCGGTGGAAACTGGCCGTTATGTGTTGCGCGCCGCCAATACGGGCGTTACAGCAATCATTCAGCCCGATGGCGTGATTGCCGATCATGTGCCCTGGTGGACGCAAACAGCATTGCTTGGCCACTTTCAATTATCGGATGTACAGACGCGATATGTGCGCTGGGGCGACTGGCCGTTGCTGATCTGTCTGGCAATGTTCATGATTCCTGTATTCACAGGCAGGAGGAAGTTGTGAAATGAGTCGCAATTTGAGCGGGAAAGGGGGGCGAAGAGAGCAGGTATGTGTGCTGGGGACCGGCTCATGGGGCACGGCGCTGGCAATGGTTCTGGCGCGTTCCGGCAAGCGTGATGTGCGTCTGTATACCCGAGATGCCGATCATGCTGCCGCCATCAACCAGTCCCGTGAAAACAAACGCTATCTTCCAGGCATTACACTGCCGGATAATATCCATGTTAGCAGCCGCACTGACGAGGTTATTCGCGAAATAGATGCCTGCGTGTATGCACTGCCGTGCGTGGCCGTGGATGATTATCTGCCGCTGCTGGCCGATGCCGGTTATCCGGTGATTGCCGCTTGCAAGGGGTTGCATCCAGAGACCCTGAAACGTAGCGATGAAATGCTGGCGCAATATATTGACCGCTCCCGTATTGCCATTCTATCCGGCCCGTCTTTTGCGCATGAAGTGGCGATGAATCAACCCACCGCCATTACCATGGCGGCAGAAAATATTACATTGGCGGAAACTGCAGCGGCATTTTTTGATGATACCAACTTCCGCATTTATCTGAGCGACGATGTGGTGGGTGTAGCCATGGGCGGTGCACTCAAAAATGTCATCGCTATCGCTGCCGGTATGGCGGACGGACTGGGTTTCGGCCATAACTCTGTAGCCGCAGCCGTCACGCGCGGCCTGTCTGAAATAGCGCGATTGACTGTCGCCTGTGGCGGACGTCAGGAAACCATGATGGGGCTCTCCGGCCTGGGTGATCTGGTACTGACCTGTACCGGCTCATTATCGCGCAATCGCAGGTTCGGTATGGCCGTAGCAGCAGGCAAAGGTATTGAACAGGCCAAAACCGATATCGGGCAGGTTGTGGAAGGCGTGCGAACGGCGCAGGCGGTCAATCTGCTGGCCGAAAAACTGGCCATTGAGCTGCCACTAATGCAATGCGTGCATCGCGTTTTGGCGGGTGAGTTGCAGATTCAGGATGCACTGACGCGGTTAATGTCCCGACCCGAACGCAAAGAATAATGGCCGGGAATGATGAGCAGGGCTTGTTCGATGAGGCGATGGGCAAGGTGCAGCCGTTGGCGCCGGCGGAAAAGGTCGTTGCCAACAAACCCAAACCGCGCAGGCCTGCTGAATGCCTGTCGATCAGGCAAGCACACCATGCCCCCACCCCAAAACCTTCGGCTGCATTATCTGTCCAGCCCACAGACGACCCGTGGGTGTTCATGTCAGATGGGATTTCACGCGAACGCCTGAAACGGCTGGCTGCCGGGCGGCCTGCCATCGAGCATACTTTCGATTTACACGGCATGACGCGCGATCAAGCGCTGGGCGTGTTGGAGCAGGGATTTGCTCAAGCCATTAGCGAGGGCGTACGCGTACTGTGCATTATCCACGGTCGTGGCCTGCATTCGCAAGGCAGGCCGATATTAAAAGAGGCCGTTTATCACTGGCTCAGGCAAGGCGCTTATGCGCACAGCGTACTGGCCGTGATTCCGCAGCCCGGCAGTGGCGGCGGCGCTTGCCTGCTGCTGTTACGCCGCAAATAGAGTTATTTATTAATTCTGGTGATTTTTGAGCCTTCAAAAGTGAGATTGTACATCAGCCCTTTGTTGGAAAAGATGAAGCCGATAATCGGGTCTTTCACTGTATTGGAATCAATATCGCCACCGGCGCCTACCGTAATCAGCGCTACACTGCCATCTACGCCAGCTTTCCAGCCATCACTGGACTTGAAGCTGCTGAGCGCATCGCGGGTCATAAACATGATAATTTGCGACTTCATTTGCGCGCCAACCTGAAAGCCGATTGAGGCGGCTGCCGTATTGTAATAGCCGGTGGTTTTTCCATGTTCCAGCATGGCGCCTTCGCCATATTCGCCGCCTATCCCGAAACCGGCTTTGAACACATCAGGAAATACCAGTATGGCCGATGCCTTGTTGGCCAGTTCCCTACCCGACTTCACCTGCGCATAAAATGTGGTCAGCGTGGCTTTTACATTGGCATTGATTTCAACCTTGCTGGCCGCCTCGACCGATGGAATGGTGAGCAGACTAATGGTGAGCGTGAGTAAAAATAGTGTGGTTCGGCGAATATTGGATAACATGGAGTCTCCTTAGTAATTTTCGCAAGACTGTTTACGGATGCCCTCAAGTGAGATGATGTGCATCACAGTTATGCCACCAGGAACTATTGCTGATAAAAACCTTTGAGCATGGTTTCAACATCCGAAACCGCCTGTTGCAGGCATTTCGGGTTTTGGCTGGAAAGGCAGATTTTGCCGCATGGATCAGGGCCACAGCGGCCCGGATAGGAGCCGATTTCGACATCGGTATATTGTTGCTGAATTTCAGTCAGTCCGGCAGCAAACAGACTTTCCGGCAACGCCACTTCAATTTCCCGGCGCTGATAAGGCACGGTGCCGAAATCATCCAGAATGGAGTCCAGTTGCGAGGCGAATATATCCGGCACGCCAGCCAGTACATACACATTCTCAATGCACGCGCCCGGTGCAATGGTTTTTTCGCAGCGAATTAACGAGGCTGTGGCAGGCACGCGGGTCATGCGCCTGCGCCCGTCATTTAGTCCTTCATTGCCGAAATATTCGGTCATGGCTTGAACAATAAATTTATGCTCAATCAGGTCGACGTCGAAGGCTCTGGCTATCGATTCCATGGTGATATCATCGTGGGTGGGGCCAATGCCGCCGGAAGTGATGACGGCATCAAATTGCTCTCTCAATCGATTCAGCGTGGTGACAATGGCATCATCGAGATCGGGGACAACGGCGATCTCCGCCAGTTTGCAACCCCGTTCAAACAGCTTTTGAGCCGCCAGATACGCATTGGCTTCGCGGGTGCGTCCGGAAAGCACTTCATTGCCGATTACCAGCATGGCTGCAGTCTGGTGTTTCATGCTGAGAGAGTCAGGGGTGAGGTGTCAGGAGTCAAGGGTTTAAGCGTGAGGTGTGAGGTGGCCTAACCCCTCACACCTCACGCCTTATCCGGCAACGCTCTGATAGCGGCAATGCGCGCTTCCGTTGGCGGGTGGGTGGCAAATAAATGTGAAAAGCCTGTGGATTGACCGTGAATTTTCATGGTGGCCAGTGCATCTTCACTCATGCCCTCTTCCCGTTGCTCCGAAGCCAGGGTCTGATGCGCCAGTGTTTCGATTTTTTGCAATGCTGATGCCATGGACTCAGCGCCAACGGCATTGGCCGCAAATGCATCGGCGCGGAATTCGCGGCGACGTGAAAACCAGCAAATGGGAATCATGGCCAGAATCGACAGCACGAACTGCAACGCCATATATACGGCAATGCCCATCCAGTAATTGCGCCCCCCCCCCCCCC
>CAYUBK010000115.1:0-6934 GCA_964442955.1 uncultured Zetaproteobacteria bacterium
TATCGCATCGCGGACGCGCTCTGCGCGCGCTGGCTGAACAATTAGAAAACCGGCAGCCATAGTGCATATCTCTGAATCATGGGATCCGCATCTGGCTGGAGAATTCGATAAGGATTACATGCACAGGCTGATTGCCTTTCTGGATACACAACAGCATAAAAGTATCTACCCGGCCAGAGAGAACTGGTTTTCCGCCATGCAACACACCGACTTCGACGATGTGAAAATTGTGGTTCTGGGGCAAGACCCGTATCACGGTCCAAATCAGGCGCACGGATTAAGCTTTTCCGTGCCTTTCGGCGAAAAAATACCGCCATCGCTACGCAATATGTATAAAGAACTGGCATCAGATCCGGCACTTGATTTCAATATGCCGGAACACGGCTGTTTAACGCATTGGGCCGATCAGGGCGTGTTATTACTGAATGCCACTCTGACGGTGGAAGCGAAACAACCCGGTTCGCATCAAAAGCAGGGGTGGGAGCAGTTCACTGACCACATCATTGCAGAGCTCAATGCGCATCGGGAGAACCTCGTGTTTATGCTGTGGGGCAAATATGCTCAGGAAAAAGGGGAATCGATTGATTCGAACCGCCATCTTGTGCTACAAACAACCCACCCGTCGCCATTTTCCGCCTATCGGGGTTTTTTGGGCTGTGGTCACTTTTCCAAAGCCAATGCATGGTTAACAGCGCACGACCAGAGGCCCATAATCTGGTAAAATCGAACGCCTGCGCCGAAGCTGAAATCCGAGTTAAATCCCGCTACTGGTTGCCTTGAACTTTTTCATTTTGGCATAGACTTTATTGGGATATTTCATGCGTCCCAACGAGCCGTTATAGGCACCCAGCGCACGGTCGTATGTTTTATAACGATCAAGATAATGGCGGATAATGGCGCAGCCATAGCGTACGTTCGTTTCGATGCTGAGCAGATTATCATCGGGTTTGCCCAGTTCTTTTTTCCAGAATGGCATCACCTGCATCAGGCCTACCGCGCCGACATTGCTAACGGCAAAATGATCGAATTGCGATTCCACTGCAATCACGCCGAGTATCAGTTCGGGCGAGAGTTTTTGTCTCTTGCTGTAGACATATACCCAATGCGCAATGGTTTTCGCCTCAGTGGCATCGGTCACCCAGGGGCTGATCGTGGCGATAATATCCTGCACCCAGACCGTCTGTTCAAAATCCTGCTGTTCCGACGTTTTGGCTGGTTCCAGCATCTGGCGTAGTTCTTCTTTTTCCTGCGGCTCAATCTCCAGCAGACCGACATTCTTTTCGACAATCTGCTTCACGGCAGTCTGGGCCAGATGTTGTTTATCCTCGGTATTGCTGTTCAACCATGCGGGGATGGTCAGCAGGAAACCCACGACCATCACCCCGGCCAGAATAGCCTTGGGTGAACGGTCGCCAAGCCGTCGGCGGAGTTCTTCTGCGTTCAGCTTTTCGTCTCCGTGGAGTGTAATTCAGTCAATACGATGTTCACGACATCGGCCACTGCTATGGCCTTTCGTTGCTGTTGCCGCCAGCCGATTTCCACTTCACCTTCTTTCAGGCCGCGATCACCAATCACGATCTGGAAGGGCAGCCCAATCAACTCGAAATCCTTGAATTTGACACCGGGACGCTCATTGCGTTCATCCCATAGCACCTCAATACCTGCATCTGTCAATTGATTATAAATTGATTCCGATGCTTCCCGTACTGCCTCCGACTTACCCATGCTGATCAGGCCAATCTGAAACGGGGATAATGCCTGCGGCCAGCTAATGCCGGCCTCGTCATTGCACTGTTCGACAATTGCCGCCATCAAACGAGATACACCGATGCCATAACACCCCATCGTTGCCACGCTGCGCTTGCCCTGCTGATTCTGGAACATCACTTCCATCGGTTCCGTATAACGCGTGCCAAGCGCGAACACCTGTCCGACTTCAATGCCGCGCGAGAGTTCAATCTCTCCGCCGCAACGGCTGCATGTATCGCCAGCGCGGGTTTCACGTAAATCCCCGAACTCAGCCGAATAAACATCGCGCCCGATGTCCAGACCGGTAATATGGGCACCGCCCTGATTGGCGCCGGCAATCAAACCGGTTGCACCCTGCAAACGGTTATCCACCAAAACACGTACAGATAATTGCTGCGGGCCGACAAAACCGGTGACGCCGCCGATGGATGCGATATCGTCATCGGTCGCCATTTCAACATTGTCCGCATATAGCACATGCGCCAGTTTGATTTCCTGCACCTGATCATCGCCGGCCACGCAGGCTGCCACGATCGCACCATCATGCTCACCACCCTTGACGCGATAGACCAGCGTTTTTACCAGCACACCGATATCCACCGACAGGAAATCTGCTACATCTTCGACGCTGCTAACGCCGGGTGTTTCAAGCACAGCCAAATCGGCTTGCTCACCGCTTGTGCTTGCTCGCACGGATGCCGCTTTCTCCACATTGGCAGCATAATCGCAGCCCGAACAGTGCGCGATAAGATCTTCGCCCGATTCGGCCAGTACATGAAATTCATGCGAATCGCTGCCGCCAATCGAGCCAGTATCGGCCTCCACCGGCCTGAATTTCAAGCCAAAGCGCGTGAAGATGCGGGTATAGGCCTCAAGCATGTTTTTATATTCTGCGGCTAAACACTCTGCATCGGCATGAAATGAATACGCATCTTTCATGATAAATTCGCGTCCGCGCATCAGTCCGAAACGGGGGCGAATCTCATCGCGGAATTTATTCTGAATCTGATATAAATTCATCGGCAGTTGTTTATACGAACGCAGTTCGCGGCTAACCAGATCGCACACGACTTCTTCATGGGTGGGGCCAAGGCAGGATTCATGAGCATGACGATCTTTGAAACGCAGCAGTTCAGGGCCGTATTTTTCCATGCGCTCGGATTTTTCCCACAACTCACAAGGCTGCACCATCGGCATCAACAATTCCTGTGCTCCGGCCTTGTTCATCTCCTCGCGAATCACCGCCTCGATCTTGCGTAACACGCGCAGCGCCAGCGGCAGATAATCATAGACGCCGGAAGTGACACGGCGGATATAACCGGCTCTGAGCAATAATTGATGAGAGATGACTTCAGCATCAGCCGGCACATCTCGCAGGGTTGGAATGAAAGATTTTGAATATCGCATGGCAGCAAGCATAGCGAGCATGGATTCATTCAGGTAGTCCCGCTTTTCAATCTACGGCTTCTACGATGCTATGAACTCAAAAGTATTTCACCACAGAGAGCACAGAGGAAGTCAAAGGCGGAACCGCAGACAATCGGAAAGTTGCAGGGTGAAGATATCCAGTTGTTCTACAGGCTGGTTGGAAGCTAGCTTCGGGGCATGAATGAAAAAACACCTACACCTCAAACTGTAACGATTATTGGTGCCGGACTGGCAGGTTCCGAAGCGGCATGGCAATTGGCCAAGCGTGGAGTGCCGGTGCGTTTGCATGAAATGCGCCCGCTTAAAATGACACCGGCCCACAATACCGGCAAATGCGCTGAACTGGTCTGCTCCAACACATTCCGCGCCGATCATCTGGAAAATGCAGTCGGGCTGCTGCATGAAGAAATGCGGCGCATGGATTCGCTGATTATGGCCTCAGGCGATCAGGCCCGCATTCCGGCTGGCACGGCGCTGGCGGTAGATCGCGAACAATTTGCAGAACTGGTGACCGGCAAACTCAAAGCCGAACCACTGATTGAATTCATAGAAGGCGAAGTCACTGAAATTCCATCCGAAGGCCTGGTCTTAATCGCCTCCGGCCCACTCACTTCCGATGCCCTTTACACACAGATTCAGGCACTAACCGGCGAAGACAGGTTGATGTTCTTCGATGCCATTGCGCCGGTGCTGGATGCGGAATCGATCAATATGGATATCTGCTACTGGAAAAACCGCTATGATAAAAATGTCGAGGAGGGGGAAGCGGGCGATTATCTCAACTGCCCGATGGATGCAGCGCAGTATAAGGCGTTTATTCAGGAATTGGTTAATGCGGATAAAGTGGCATTCAAGGATTTCGAGGATATTCCGTTTTTCGAGGGTTGCATGCCGATTGAGGAAATGGCCGAACGCGGCGAGGACACGCCCCGTTTCGGGCCGATGAAGCCGGTCGGGCTGGATCATCCGGAAACGGGCGAAAAGGCCTATGCCGTGGTGCAACTGCGGCGCGATAATCGCATGGGATCGCTATTAAATATGGTCGGTTTCCAGACCAAGATGACGTATGGAGAACAGAAGCGCGTGTTTAGCATGATTCCGGGGCTGGAAAACGCCGAGTTTTTCCGGCTCGGTTCATTGCACCGCAATACGTTCATCAAATCGCCAGCCTTGCTCGATGGCATGCTACGCTTGAAATCCGATCCGCGCATTCTCTTTGCCGGTCAGATCACCGGGGTGGAGGGTTATGTGGAATCGGCTTCGATGGGGTTGGTGGCCGGTCGTTTTCTGGCTGCACTGGCGAACGGCGAAGAACCGGAAGCACCGCCGGAAATCACCGCGCACGGGGCGCTGCTAGGGCATATTTCTCAAACAAGCGTAGCAGGATTTCAACCCATGAATATCAATTTCGGCTTGCTGCCGCCGGGCAAAAAACGTGAAGGAAAACGCAGATTCTCACGCGCCGAACGCAGGCGTTCGGTATCTGATCGCGCTCTGGAATCGCTCGATGCATGGCTGGATCATTAGCCGTCATTCCCGCGAAGAGCCTGCCCCCGCGAAGGCGTCGGGCGGGAATCCATAGTCTCCGGATTAAACCAGCCATCCATTATGGAACAAACCTTCCACCTGTTATGATCTGCAAGTAACCGGTGCTGCTGGTTAGTTATGCCACCGACTGATTTCGGCCCAGGCTGTGTGAAAACTCAATGATTCGATATTTTCTCTGATTTCATTGGGTGTTTGAACATGCCTTACCCCAAACAAATTGATTACAGGACATTTGGTGAGGTCGGTTTTTCAAGGCTATAATTGTTACGACGTTTTCACACAGTCTGGGCCAAAAGCGGGCATTCAAACTTCTAGCCTTTGTCCCCCATTTAGGGAACAGCATAATTTTTATTCTCTGCTATAATACGAGCCGATTGGAAAATTAATTCGAACAGCTCTATTGGGAAAAATAACGTTGAACAAGAACAATTTATTGGAATGGCGGGCTCCCCTTGCGGGCGCCTTTGGTATTATAATGCTAAGTCTGCTTACCACTGGTTGTGGCGGTGGCGGTGGCGGTGCAACGCCTGCAGCAGCACCTGCATTAATAGCGCCTGTTGTCACTACAAGTCCAACATTCTGTAATGGGGGGGATGTGGCCACGTCTACTGCTGGTGATCCTTTCTTCCCACTTATTTCAAGCATGAAATGGACTTACAACGGCACTTACAGTGATACAAATATCCCTACCGCGACCTACACAAATATTGCTTCGGTAAGTGCAGCCCAACTAGTTAATGGAACTACTGTTACTACAGTCACTGAAACTAGCCCCCTCTATCAACCATATACTACATCCTACTATCGGGTTAGTGCCCAAAGCGCACAAGACTGGGGGTCTGTAGCTGGTAATAACACAGCAGTACCAATTGATATGGCGGTGTTCCCTCTGATGGTTGGAAAAGTATGCTGGCAGGATATTGGCAATGTGAATTTTGGCGATGTAGATTTTGACGGCCAGAATGACTTTGGTTCCATTCAAACTCAGGTGACTATTGCACCTTTTGAAAATATTATCGTTCCCGCCGGAACTTTTATTAACACAGCTAAATTACAAGTCGTTCTTACTCAATATGTGACTCTCTCTGGCACAGGGCAGGTTCTCAAAGAGGTAGACAATATCACTGAATGGCGAGCCCGTAATGTAGGTCTGGTAAAGCAGACCTACCAGGCAAATGTTACAGGAGGTGATTCTCCATATACGATGAGTGCAACTGAATCCATGGCAAATCGCCAAAGTACACTTGCTATAGATACGAATGATATCATCGCTGACCCGGTTACTGGAAGCATCTATGCAAGTGTAGATTCAACATCTCCATTGAGTCCGAATTCCATAGTAAAAATAAATCCATTAACTGGTCAAATTGAACGCACTATTCAAATCCAAGGCCCTCCTGGCCCACTTGCAGTCTCTAATGATAGCGCTCGACTTTACGTAGGAATCAAAGGCTCCCCAAGAATTGATCAAATTGACTTGGCTACGCTAGTACTCGGTGTACCAATTGCTCTTCCAGTCAACGGACCCTTTGGGAACCCGACCTGGGCAAATGACATTGAGGTAGATCCTAATGACTCAACAAAAATTGCTGTGGTTCTGTTCGGAAGCGGTGGCCCGTACTGCCTAACAATGTATAAAAATGGAGTTGCACTGCCTAATACATCGATTAATCCAAACCCAAATTTAGGTGTTTTCATCAGCAATATTTCATATGGGAATCAATCAAATACTCTGTATGCAGCGGATGATCATTCTAGCGGTCAAAACTTCTATGTGTTTGGTGTTGATATAAATGGAACTGCTCTGATTTCTAATACCCCACTGTTACTTTCAGCGAATGCAGATATATTTTTCTCCGGAGGCTTAATTTACTCCAAGGGTGGTAAAATCATTAATCCAAACACCCTTGCCGAAATATACAATTTCTTCCCTAATACGCCGTTCCGGGGCAGTGGAGTTGTTGCAGATCCAATAAAGAACCGAGTATTTCATTTAATAATAAATGGTTTTGCATATGAATTAACGTCATTTGATGCAACTACTAAGTTAGCCACTAAGACCTATTCATATCTTTTTGCTAATCGCGCAAATACGTTATACGCAAGCAAACTAATTCGCATCAATACAACTGGATTAGCATTTCCAGTAAAAGATTTAACTGTCCCTAGTCTTTCACAAATCACCCTAATTCATGAGTCCGATTTATGA
>CAYUBK010000116.1:0-6881 GCA_964442955.1 uncultured Zetaproteobacteria bacterium
GCCTGCGTGCGTTGTCCGCTTTTGACTTCAACGGGAATAATTTCGTACTTTTTACAAGGGCTTTTTAATGAAAATCAGAATAATTTCAACGATTTTATACCTACAGTTCGCCCGAAAAGGCAAAGAAACCACAAAAGCAGAGGTTTAAAAACGCATCAGCAAGCGCACCACCCGTTTTGTCATCGTCGAAAACAACTTCTCGGTATAAAAACTGCCGGCGATGCGTTTGTTGGCTTCGGCCAGCGTTGGATACGGCGCAATCATAGAAGCCATCGCGCCAATTTTCAGTTTCTGGCTGATGGCCAGAATCCAGGGCTGAATCAACTCACCGGCATGGATACCGACAATGCTTGCCCCAAGAATAAGACCTTTCGGCGTGGTGACGACTTTGATCATGCCCTCGGTGCGTTTCTCCGCCTGGGCCCGATCATTTTCTTCAAACTGCCAGCGCAATACACGAATCTCGCGACCGGCTTCAATGGCATCAGCCTCGCTCATGCCCACATGGGCCAGCTCCGGATCGGTATACGTCACCCAGGGCACAGCATGATAGTCCACTTTGGCCGGCAACTTGAACAGCATATTTCTGATCACAATACCGGCCTGGTAGGCTGCCATGTGGGTAAACTGATACGGCCCTGCTACATCGCCGACCGCGAAGATACGCTTATTGCTGCTACGCAAACGCGCATCGACTTCCACCCCTCTGGGACTGTAGTTCGCACCTGCTGCCTCCAGATTAAGGCCATTCACATTGGCGCGACGACCCGTGGCGATCAGCAAATGCGAACCGATAGCGCACTGTTTACCCTTATCCGATTCGCATCTGGCCGCAATTTGACCGTCGGCCGTTTTCTCCAGTTTTAGATTGCGCCCGCCTTCCACCAGATTCAACCCTTCACCCTGCAAACGCCGGATCACAATTTTTGCCAACTCCGGATCATCCTTGACCAGCAATCGGGCCATTTCCATGACCGTCACTTCAGCACCCAACCTGCGATGCGCCTGCGCCAGTTCCATACCGATCGGGCCGCCGCCAATCACAATCAGGTGTTTCACCGGTTCCGTATTGTCAAAAATGTTTTCATTGGTAAAATAATCGACATGCTCCAGGCCTTCGATGGGCGGCACAAAGGCGGCAGAACCGGTTGCCAGTACAAAATATTTTGCCCGAATCTGTTGATCCCCCGCTTTTAACGTACGCTCATCGATAAATTCACCGGCGGCACGAATCACCTGCACACCAAACGATTCAAACCGAGCCTGAGAATCATTGGGGGCAATGGCGGCAATCACACCATGAATATGATCATGGACTGCCTGCCAATCCACTTCAGGCGCAGAAACCTGAATACCAAACTGCCCCGCTTCGCGGGCTGACTGAGCAGCATGCCCTGCCGCCAGAATGGATTTGGAAGGCACGCAGCCGGTATTCAGGCAATCGCCACCCATCGCCCCCTTCTCCACCAATGCAACCTTTGCACCCATTTGAGCCGCACCGGCAGCCACGCTCAGACCTCCGGAACCTGCCCCAATCACACACACATCCACTTCAATCATGATTGAACTCCCTTCCTGTTTGCCATGCGTTTATACACCACCGGAAGCAAAGCCAGTAACGCCAGCCCACCAAAGGCCGCCATTATCTCCGGCGTCATCACGCCGGCCAGCGAAACATCGCCGCCCTGATCCAGTACGCTGCCAAGACCTGAACCGGCCAGCGCAAACACAAAAGTGGCAGGCATAATGCCAAAAAACGTAGCTATCACATAAGTGCGCAATTTCACGCCAAGAAAAGCCGGTGCCAAATTAACCAGAAAGAATGGAAACAACGGCACCAGCCGCAACACAAACATATAGCTCAATGCATTATCAGCAAAGCCGGCTTGCATTTTTTTTACAGCGCCACCCGCCTTGGCCAATAGAAAATCGCCCAGCGATGACTTGGCAATCAAAAATAATGCCGTAGCGCCGATGGTTGCGCCAATCACAGCATACAAAGCACCAGCCATTGCTCCGAATAACAGGCCGCCGGATATCGTCATCGCCAGACCTCCCGGCAATGAAAAGGCGACGACTACGACATAAAGTAGTATATAGAACAAAGGTGCAAGTGCGCCGTGTGCAGCCACCCAGGCAGATAACCAGGCCTTGTGTTCGGCCAGGGCATCAAAACCCAGAAAGCGACCGAGGTCCAACACAAAGAACAGCACCAGTATTAACGTCAGTATCAACAGCGGTATCAATCGTTTAAGCATACGTATCCTCTACAATGTAACAATTATTCGACAATCAGTACATAATCGGGCGTCGGATTCAAGGGGCAAGAGTAACGATATTCACCCGGTTCAAGTGAAATGGCATAATCTCGCACGCCGCCGGTAGCAATACCGCCTCCGGAAATAGAGGGCAGCGACCAACGCAATATACCAGTGCCACGCAACCAGAAGCCCAGCTCATAGGACACATCGCGATTCATCACACGAAACACATAATCGCCGGCTTTGAGCCGCAGCGGTTGCGCCGCTTTCAACCGCTGTACCGATGTTTTCGCATTAATAGCCTTGCACTGTTGCGGCGAGCGAGCAGCAAAATGGTGCTCTACTGACTCGGCTTCGATAAACTGGCAACGGGTCTGCGTCAAGCTGATCGTTTCCATAGCCTCGCCAACTGTCGGCAGCAGTAGAAGAACCATTGCAGCCACACTCATATTTATGTTCATCAACAACTCCATTGCCGTTTCGTCGAAAGGCCTGGTTGTATGATTACAAGCACGATCATTACACCCGCTTGCACTGTGGCCAATTTAAACTAAACTCAGAGAGGGAAGGAGACAACCATCGTCAAATTCAACTACTTCATAGACACCAGACTGCTGCCAGAACAAACACGGTTTATCAAACTCCAGGCTGAACAAGTATGGGTGCGCATTGGCTTGCTCGTTCTATTCACGATTTTCACCGTATTTCACGGTATTTTTGCCGATGCACTGATGCCGTTAATCATTGCCTCCGGTACAGGCTACCTGGCGCTAAATCTATTCTCATTTTACTGGATCAAACGCACCCCCTATTCCTTGGCCCGCATACTTATCATTCCTGTCATCGACTGTTATCTTATCGTACTGGCCATGCTGGGAGATGGCGGCCAGATGAGCGTCATATATTTCCTGCTGATGAGCCCGATTATCGGCAATGGTCTGCGCTATGGCAGCAGGATGCTGCTCTATAGTCAGTTACTGGGGCTGGCCGCCATGGCAAGCATCTGCTTGATGACCGTTCATTTACTCAACCATCCTATCGACTGGGTCGGATTGACGGCGCAGTTATTTGCCATCCTTTACATTTCCAGTTATGCCTACAGCATCCTGCAGAGAACCGAGGGCACAGTGCAGGAAAAACAGGCTGTGGAAGCATCCGCCAGCAAACTTATCTCTGAAGCACCCCATCCCGCCTTTACCTTTGATTTGCAGGCGCAAAACACACCTGTAATCTATGCCAATCCCGCTATGGTCACGCTGACCACAGCGCAGCCAGGCTCGCTTCCGGGCACGCCCATTGACAGGCTGGTGATCCCCGAAGACAGGCAAGCCCTGCTCAACACTGTCCTGAAACACCATGACAACCCATCCATGCAACAGTGTTATATCCGCATACCCGATAATAGGGGAAAGCATGTGCAGGTCCGCTGTGAGATTCGTAGAACATTGAAGGAAGGCAAACAAATCGGCCTGTGTTATCTGACCGATATCGGCGAAAGCGAACGCCTGCAGGGGGAACTGGCCGAGGCGCAAAAACAAGCCCAAATAGCAGCACTGGCAGCAGGCGTAGCACATGATTTTCGTAATCTGTTATCAGCCATTATCGGTCATGCAGAGCTGATCGGCATGGAGCATGAAAATCCTCAATTGCAAAAAGATATTCGCCAAATCATCAAGTCCGGCGAACGGGGTTCTGAAATGGTCGAACAATTATTACAATTGGGGCGTAGCGACCCATCCGATACCAAGGTTCTGAATATCTCTGAGTCTATCAATAACATGGTGCAACTGGCTCGCGTGCAACTGCCCCCAAATATTGATCTCAACATTGAAGCAGATAAAAATTTACCTGAGGTTCGCGTCAACCTTGCTCAAATCGAACAGGTGATGCTGAATCTGGTTTCCAATGCTGTGCATGCCATGCCCGATCAGCAAGGTGAAATCAGCATCAGACTATCCCGGCACTGGCTCGATGCAGACACCAAGGGATTGCGTATCGCAGTACGTGACAACGGTGCTGGCATCCAGCCGGAGTTTGTTCAGTCGGTATTTAAACCATTCTGGAGTACACGTAAAGATGCGGGCGGATCGGGGCTGGGGCTGGCTATGGTGCAGCGCATTATACGCTGGCATGGCGGGCAGATTGATGTCGAGTCCGTTCCTGATCGCGGTACCGTATTCAATATCTTCCTGCCAGCGTTTTCCAAACAAAGGAAAAAAACAAGGGATGCCAAGACAACGGCAGAGTTGATGCCGCATGACACTGATATTCAGCTTCAACCGTGGGATGTGTTGCTGGTTGAAGATCAACCTGATGTGATGAACATTCATAAGCTGTTCCTTTCCAAAATGGGCCACCGGGTAAAAACAGCCAGCAATGGTCAAGCCGCATTCAGAATGATTGAGGAAAACCGTGGCGGCTTCGATATGGTGTTGACCGATTACATGATGCCAATCATGGATGGTATTGATCTGACCAAAGCCATACGCAAACACAATGATGGCATCCCCGTTACGCTGGTGACAGCCTTTGGTGAAGATGATTCCCTAAACGAAATCAAGCACCCGAACACCTATATTATGAGCAAACCACTCTCCTATTCATTACTGAATTCCCATATCCTTGCCTTGCAACACCAGAATGCATCCAGCCTGACAGCACAGGAAATATAACCGCAAGATAATCGTAAGCCGGAACAGGCTGGAAAAGAAAAGCGTCATCCGGCAATGGGAAACAGCGCCAACAATGGCTACACTGCGCGCCCCATCACCAAGCTGTTGCAGCAAGAGGAACGCATGAGTCTTTGCAGTGAAATCAAGAAACGCCGTACCTTCGGCATTATCTCGCACCCGGATGCCGGTAAAACGACGCTGACCGAAAAGCTGCTGATGTTCGGCGGCGCCATTCAGATGGCCGGTGCGGTCAAGGCGCGCAAAGCTACCCGCCATGCCACTTCGGACTGGATGAAAATCGAGCAGGAACGCGGTATTTCCGTCGCTTCATCGGTGATGAAATTTAATTATCGTGATTTCGAAATCAATCTGCTCGACACCCCCGGCCATCAGGATTTTTCGGAAGATACGTACAGGGTACTCACCGCAGTTGATTCAGCCATGATGGTCATTGATTCAGGTAATGGCGTGGAGCCGCAAACTGAAAAGCTGATGGAAGTCTGCCGTATGCGTAACACGCCCATCGTCACCTTCATCAACAAACTGGATCGTGAAGGTCTGGAGCCGCTGGATATCCTCGCTGAAATCGAGGAAAAATTACAAATCGAGTGTGCGCCAATGTCGTGGCCGATTGGCATGGGGAAATCATTCAAGGGTGTCTATAATCTGTACAAGAAGGAACTGAACCTGTTCTCTGCCGGCTCCAAGACCAACGATTTCGATACCATTCAAATTAACGACCTCTCTGACCCACGACTCGATGAACTGCTCGGTTCACAAGCCGATGAATTGCGTGATGATATTGAATTACTGGAAGGCGCTGCCGACCCCTTTGATCTGGAGCATTTTCTGGCTGGCTCGCAAACACCTGTCTTTTTTGGTTCCGCTATCAATAATTTCGGGATAAAGGAATTGCTCGATGCCTTTGTCGAGCTCTCCCCTGCTCCCGGCCCGCGTGATGCCATGCAGCGCACGGTTCACCCTGAAGAACCAGGTTTTTCCGGATTCTGCTTTAAAATTCAAGCCAATATGGATCCAATGCACCGCGACCGTATCGCCTTTTTCCGCATCTGTTCCGGTCGCTTCAGCAAAGGAATGACTGTGCGCCATCACCGCATTGGCAAGGACGTCAAAATCCCCAATGCGACCATTTTCATGGCGCAGGATCGCAGCCATGTCGAAGAAGCTTATGCCGGTGACATCATCGGCATCCACAATCACGGCACCATCAAAATCGGCGATACGTTCACCAGCAAGGAAGTGTTGAAATTCACCGGCATCCCGAATTTTGCACCGGAGCTATTCCGCCGCGTGCGACTGAAAGACCCGATGAAACGCAAACAGTTGCACAAAGGACTGGTGCAACTATCAGAGGAAGGTGCAGTTCAGGTATTCAAAACTCTGCTCGGTGGCGATTATATCCTCGGTGCTGTCGGCGTATTGCAATTCGATGTCACAGTGGCTCGACTCAATGCTGAATACAAGGTCGATGCCGATTATGTGGCCACCGACTTTCAAATTGCACGCTGGGTGAGCAGCAACGATGATAAAAAAATGGCCGAATTCCGCCGCCTGTTTGAATCCACGCTGGCCGAAGATGCCGATGGTTTCCTGGCCTATCTGGCCCCAAACGCCTGGAAGTTGGGCTACACCGAAGAACAGTGGCCGGATATCACCTTCCATAAAACCAGAGAGCATATTTGATTGATACGGCTTCGGGCTCCTGCCCTCTACCTTGACCGCTACGCAAAAACGTCGTTTTGCTTCGCTTACGGGCTCATTGGCATTCGCCCGCCGCACATCCTTGTGCGGGTTGGGCGTTCCATTGATACGGCTTCTGGCTCCTTATCTGGATGCAGACGTACACAGATTTACACAGATAAGCTTTTGTTCTGATAAGTTTTTATCTGCGTTTATCTGCGTACATCTGTGTCTAAAATAAACCTAC
>CAYUBK010000117.1:0-6874 GCA_964442955.1 uncultured Zetaproteobacteria bacterium
TATTCTGGCACATTGCGATGCCGTAGGGGAGCGGAACGGACCATCCCATTATGCCGGAAATATTAAACAGACTGCCCGCTTCAAATGGATGAGGACAATCCGGCCCGATCACGATGCTCCGAGCCGGAACGGCATCGGTGTCCAGAGTAGGGTAGGGGCAATTGACAAAGGAGATACTGCCAACCGGACTGACATCGCGTGTCGAACCGAAAGGAATGGTACTGTCTTTATTTTTAGCAGCGCGATAAACCCAGTCGCGCAGGGCACGATTAAACGGCATTTCTTCCCGATCCATAGCGAAAAAGTATTGTCGGAAAAAGGTACCCAGATGCTCAAACAGGCCGCGAAATCGACCAATGACCGGATAATTGCGCCGCACCGCATTACGGCTCTGGCTGACATCGACGACAAACATCAGCAGTACTGTAAGCAATAACCCGACCAGTAAAATCAACAGCAGTGCTGAGAGTCCATTGTACATGCTACCAATAAAGTCACTGAACATATATCCCCGCCTGTTTCGGGGTTAAGTCGTGATGTTTATCCTATTGATTACAAGATAACGGACCCTCAAAGAAGTTATTCCCAAAAACCGTGCGTGATCGGATAGCGCCGGTCGCGGCCAAAGGCGCGTTGGGTGATTTTTACGCCCGGTGGTGCCTGACGGCGTTTGTATTCGGCCAGTTGCAGCATGCGTAGCACGCGTTTGACTTCCGCGTGATCGAAACCGCGCGCAGCAATTTCATCCACGCCAAGCCGTTCCTCAATAGTGGCGGTGAGTATCGCATCGAGCAGGTCATAATCGGGCAGGGAGTCCGAATCTTTCTGATCCGGCCTGAGTTCGGCGGATGGCGGTTTCGTAATCGTATTCTCCGGGATTACTTCTCCGTTCCGGTTCAGCCAGCGGCACAGGGCAAATACTTCGGTTTTATAGACATCTTTGAGCATGGCGAAACCGCCGGCCATATCGCCATACAAGGTGGCGTAACCCACGGCCATTTCCGATTTATTGCCAGTAGTTAATACCATGCGTCCTGTTTTGTTGGAGATTGCCATCAACAGCAAACCGCGCATACGCGCCTGAATATTTTCCTCGGTGATATCCGGTTTCGATTTATTCCATGCGGAAAAGGTATCGGCCAGCGTTGTTTCAACCGCTGCCACGGGCTCGGCAATCGGCAAGGTAATAGATTCGATACCAAGATTGGCCACCAATGCTTCGGCATCGGTAATGGAATGATCGCTGGAATAGCATGATGGCAACAATACGCCCAACACATTTTCCGCCCCCAGCGCCTCAACGGCAATGGCTGCCGTCAGCGCCGAATCAATGCCGCCGGAGAGGCCGATCACCACCTGCGTACACCCGTTGCGTAGCACATAATCGGCCACGCCCATGACCAGAGCCCGGTGAATCTGTTCAATCGGCTCCGGGAGAACGGCGATATCCGCCTTGCCGACTGCGGCCATATCGAAAATGCCGCGCCAAGCCTCGAATAATGGCGCGCGCATTATCAGATTGCCCTCGCTATCAGCTACATGCGATCCACCATCAAAGACAATCTCATCCTGCCCACCAACCGGATTGACATACACCAGCGGCGCTGCATACGCCTGTGCCCGGCGTTGCACCAGTGCTTCACGCTGGCTTTGTTTGCCTACATGAAACGGCGAGGCATTTAGATTCAGCCACACATCACAGGTCAGGTCGGCTTGTTTGATCGCTAACCCATCATGCCACAGGTCTTCGCAGACGCTAATGCCGACCTGCCAACCATTCACATCAAACACGCAGTCATCACCGGAACCCGGCTCAAAATAACGCCGTTCATCAAAAACACCGTAATTGGGCAGAAACTGTTTATCGTACACGCCAATGATTTTGCCGCAGCGAGCCAATATGACGCTGTTACGAAGTACGCTGCCGGATATTCCCTCAAGTCGGCGCGGTGCGCCGAAAACTACGCAGGCATTGCGGCTGGCAGCCACGACTGCTTCTACAGCCGTTTCCACCGCATCCATGAATGCCGGTCGTTTCAGTAAATCTTCTGGCGGATAACCGGTTACAGCCAGTTCAGGCAATACCGCCATATCGCAAAAAGCCTTTTCCGCCTGGCCCATTACATCATGAATAAGCCGCACATTACGGCTTAAATCTCCGACGCAGGGGGCAATCTGGGCAAGCAATATTTTCACAATGGCTCCATATTCGGCACAAACATCGCATCACCATAGGAATAAAAACGATAGTCGCATTTTTTTGCATATTCATAGGCTGATAACACACGTTCGCGACCGGCCAGCGCCGACACCAGCATAATCAGCGTGGATTTGGGCAAATGGAAATTGGTCAGCAGGGCATCTACCATGCGAAAATGGTAGCCCGGACTGATGAAGATGGAAGTCCGGGCTGCTCCGGCCTGTAATAATCCGCTTTGACCGGCGGCTTCCAGCGTGCGTAAACTGGTCGTGCCGACTGCGACCACGCGCCTGCCTTCGGCTCTGGCTTTATTTACCAGATCAGCCGTTTCTTCAGGCACGATATACGCTTCTTCATGCATGATATGTTCGCTCATATTTTCAACCTGTACCGGCTGAAAAGTGCCGGGGCCGACATGCAGAGTGACATGGGCAAAGTTTGCGCCGGCATCCTGCATAGCAGCCATCAATTCGGCAGTCAGATGCAGACCGGCCGTCGGCGCAGCCACTGCTCCTGCATGGCGGGCGAAAACGGTTTGATAACGTGCTTTATCAGCCTCGGTGTCGGGACGGTTGATGTAAGGGGGCAGGGGCATGTGGCCAACCGATTCAATAGCGGCTGCTACATCTTTGGCTATCAGGCGCACTTCGATATGTTTGCCATCACGGCTTAATACTTCGGCAGAAAATGAATCGGAAAAGGTAATGTGTGTACCCGGTTTCAACGGCTTGTTGGCCTTGCCCCAAGCATGCCAGACATGTGCCTCACTGGCGGGCTCCAGCAACAGGACTTCGGCCTTGCCGCCACTTGTTTTTTGGCCAACCAGCCGGGCCGGAATCACTTTGGTATCATTGAGTACCCAGATATCGCCGGGTTGCACCAGTCCGGGCAAATCACGAATCAGAGTATCGACGATACTTTCATTTGACTCAGACAGACACAGCAGACGCGAAGCATCGCGTTGATCAAGCGGTTGTTTGGCGATCAGTTGTTCCGGGAGATGAAAATCGAAATCGCGGACTAGCATTCCCTACCCACCAATTACGCCACAGCGAGTCGCTCTGAGGTCATATGCAAGGGTTCTGTGACGTGACTTTAGGATAAAGGAAAGCGCTGACATAGGCGAAACCCTACGCATGAGCCGGGGCAATGAAAATGACTCAGGCCGAATGCATGACCTCGTATAGAATAGTTTTCAGTGCTTTGGCCTTGAATGGTTTTTGCAGGAATGCATCGGGCCGGTCGCCTCTGATCAAAGCACCCGCTTCAATTTCTGAATAGCCGGAGACGATGACGATAGGTACATCAGGATTGACCTGGCGCATGCCGGCCATTGCCTCGACGCCTCCCAGGACAGGCATCGTCATATCCAGCAAGACAGCAACAAGCTGATCGTGAAACTTGCCAAATATTTCCAGCCCTTCTTTACCATCTTCTGCTGTAACGACATCAAAATTCAGCTTCTCAACATAGGATTTGGCCACATTGCGCACTCGTAAATCATCATCGACCACCAGCACCTTGCCATCGCCACGCCACGCATCGACTTCCACCGTACTGACAATTTTCTCACTGAATGATTGCGCAGTTGAAGGCAAATAGACACGGAATGCAGTGCCCTTGCCCGGTGTGCTGAATACCTGAAGCGCACCATGATGGCCGCGCACAATACCGAGTACCGCGGATAAGCCCAAACCACTGCCGGTTTCCTTGGTGGTAAAAAACGGATCGAAAATCTTGTCCTGCATTTCTTTACTCATGCCACAGCCGGTATCGCGTACTTCAAGAATGACATATTCATCTTCAGGTAGTTCCGAGCCGTTGTATAACTTGGCCAATTGCTCGTGTTTCATCTTTCTGGCGCCACTGGAGACCTTTATTTCACCGCTGGCGCTGCCAATCGCATCGGCTGAATTGACTATGAAATTTAGAATCAACTGCTGAATCTGGGCCGTATCACCTTCTATGCCGGGCAAGTCACTTTGCAATTTTATTTTCAGGACAATATTGCTGCTGACCGAGGCACGAATTAACTTGCCCATCGATTTGACCATATCATTGAGATTGATCACCCGCATTTCATAGCTGCCCTTACCTGCATAGGCCAGCATCTGTTTACATAATTCAGCTGCGTGATCACAGGAGCCGACAATATTATCAATATGCCCGACCACTGCCGGTTTATCATCCAGCCTGCCTCTTGCCAACTCAGCATTGCCCAGAATTGCCGTCAGTAAATTATTGAAATCGTGTGCGATACCGCCGGCCAGTACGCCGAGCGATTCTAGTCTCTGGGCATGCTCTAGTTGTTCCTTTAATTGATAACGTTCGACATCATGTTCCTTTTGCTCGCTGACATCGTCAGCTGTCACCAGAAAGGCTTGCCTGCCTTCATGTTTCACCGGGCAGGATTGAATACAAGCCATAAGCGAGTCGCCGTTTTTACGCAGCAAGCGCAATTCAAGCATTGGTGAAGGCCTGCCTGTTTTTACCATTTGTTCGATACGCTCTTTAATTTCTTCATGTTCATCGCTGTGCACAAAATTAAAGATAGAAGCGCCTATCATTTCTTCCGGGCTACTCGCACCCCACAACCGGGCTGCAGCGGCATTGCAATAAACCCACCGGTAGTCGCTATGGACGCCGAGCGCATGCGGTAATGCATCCAGCAAGCCCCTGTGGCTGATTTTGTTATCAGATAACAAATGCTGTTCATGCTTCAGGCTGGTGGCGGTTTCAGACAATCGGTACTGGCTGCTTTCCTGCATTTTTTCTCGCCACAGCACGGTATAAATGGCAAGCATGCTGAATGCGATATAACCAAGGCCGATATAGACCAACTTTTGCCATGCCATATCACCCATGACTGTATTCAGCGTCGCGATCGAGACGGCGTACACAATCGTCCAGATCAGACCGGTGCGCGAACCGGCGCTCAGACATGCAACAAACGGAAAACCGAAGCTCCAGATAAAGCCGATATCGCTCAGACCACCCTGCAGAAACAACAGGGTAAATAACACCGCAGGGTGGAGGATATATAAATTCTGTTGTAGAAACGGTACATCCTGCCTGGTGACCCACCAGTACAGGGCTGCCATGGTGGCGACCATGCCCATTTCAAGCTGGCCCAGGTCGTAGAGATTCTGCGTGAAATTGATTAGACTGAATATTAAGACAAACGGAATGGACACCAGCAGTGATAACTGCAACGGATTCATTGCCAAGATAGCATGCCGCATGTCCTGAGATGTCGAATTATCTGCCATCAATGCCTTCCGGTTTATTCATACACAGTTTATAGCAACATAAATATGTATTGTAAACTTGTCGTTTAGCCACCAGGGCTCTTTTGCCCCCATGCTTCCAGGGCTAGCGTTTTCAGCACTTCCGGTGAATAAGGCTTTTGGATAAATCCGGTCAACCCCTTGCCTGCGAACATGCTGGTAGCATCCTGTTCATTATAGCCGCTGGACAAGATGACCTTCACATTGGCGTTCATGCGACGCAACTCGCGAAAACAAGCCTTACCATCCATTTTTGGCATGGTCATATCCATTAGTACGCCAGCGATTTCATGTTGATGACGACGGTATACATCCAGTGCTAGCAAACCGTTTTCAGCCGTCAGAACCGAAAAGCCGATATCCTCCAGCATCATTGTCGCAACTTCCCTGATGGTTTCTTCATCATCGACAATCAGAATCGAACCATAAGCCTGATGTACACAGTCAGCAGGATTTACCTGTTCAGTGGCATATTGCTGATCCGATGCCGGTAGCAGTATTTTGAAAGTCGTACCTTTGCCCGGCTCGCTGTATACCCGAAGTGCGCCATGGTGGCCGCGTACAATACCGAGCACGGCGCTCATGCCCAGGCCGCGACCGGTAAATTTGGTGGTAAAGAAGGGGTCAAACATTTTTTGTATGGTAGTGCTATCCATGCCACAACCGGTATCGGATACCTCGATATAGACATAGCGCCCTTCCGGCAATACTTCATCTGAAACCGTGTGTTGCAGATAGGTGCTATCGGCGTTCATCACCCCGGTCGAAAATGAAATCACACCGTAGTTTTCCTCGATAGCCTCATTGGCATTGGTAATCAGATTTAAAATCACCTGTTGCAACTGGGCCTCATCAGCTTCAACCAACGGCAATTGATCCGCCAGATGATATTTAAGCACCACATTCTTCTGGATAGAAACCTCCATCAGGCGAGCCATTTCCTCGACCAGTGCAGACAAATTCATCGGCTTAACAATAAATTGCCCCTTGCCGGAATAGGCCAGCATCTGTTTGCACAAATCTGCGGCCCGCTGAGAAGCTGATTCAATACGCGCCAATGATTCCTTAGCCGGTGCAGAATCTTCCATCTGCCTGCCTGCCATCGCAGCATTGCCCATGATGGCGGTCAAAATATTGTTGAAATCGTGCGCAATGCCGCCGGCAAGTATGCCCAGACTCTCCAGTCGCTGGGTATGCTCCATTTGCGCCTGGTGGTGGCGTTCGTCGGTAATATCGCGATCTACGCAGATCTGGCGATCCACATCACCATGCTCATCAAGCACAGGGGAAACTCTGCGGGACAGCATGCGCACCCCAAGCGGCGTTTCGATCTCGATCTCGCCTTGCCAGATGCCGCCGCTCTGCACGCGGTTGACTATCTCGAGGT
>CAYUBK010000118.1:0-6843 GCA_964442955.1 uncultured Zetaproteobacteria bacterium
CCGCTCACACCAATGGCTTGACGCAGGCGGTGTCTGCCTTTGCCGGTTGGGAACATGGCGGCCATATCGCCCTGAAAGCCAGCGAACGCTCCCGACTTGCTGCCAGGGCAGTTGAGGTATTGTAAGCGATTCCCCGATGGCGGTAGAGGGCACGTGCAATGATTCTGGCGCAGGCCGACCCCGCCTGCGCAGGTTTTTGATTGCTGCTACACTGATATTCGTCTTTATTGGCGGGCTGCTATCGCTGTTGCCTTATGCCATTGAGAAAGGCGCTGTATCATGGTTGCAGCAGCACGGCGTGGATGATGCGCGCATAGCTAATATTGATCTGAACCTGTTCAGCGGCGAAGCGCTTATTGAAGGCTTGAAATCAGGTGATGGTTTAAATATTGATCATTTGAGTATCGGCTTCGACTGGTTGTCGCTGTGGCATCATATTGTCCATATCCGCACCCTTAAACTTAGCAAATCGAATCTGCATGTGCTGCAGCAGCAGGGCTTATGGCAGGTGGCGGGCATCAATGCTGATTCGGGTGCATCAGCCGTTGCAGGTGCCCAGCCTGGAGAACAGGAAAATCCGTGGCTGGTTGTGGTCGATGATCTGGTTCTGGATGCGGTGAACGTGAACGTAAAAACCGCTTTGTTCGCTTTCTCATTACCGTTAAAATCATTGCATTTGTCGCTCTCGGCTCTTCACAAGCAGCAACAGAAGATGGTGAATCATATCGAGATAGGCGATACGACATTCTCCGGTTTTGGTTATAATGTCAGGCTTGCCGGTGCAACAATGGCGGCTGAAATCGCCTTCTCGGTGCATAACAATGATATTCTGGCTTCACTCCAGACAAAACAGATGTCGCTTGCCTTGCAGGGGCTGGAGCTTCAGGAAGAGCATGATAAACGACAGATTCGCGTATCTGAATTGGCATTCGATGGTATTGCACTGGCCGACAAGAATCGTATCCACGTTAAATCGACAGGTCTGAAAAAGCTCCGCATCCAGCATACGCTGAACGGGCAGGGTGATGTGCGTCTGGCTGGCATGCTGGTCGGCGGGCTGGATATCGGTTTGGACGGTGATATTGCTGTGGCGAAGCTTGCTCTGCACAAATTCAGCGCCGAAGGCATTGACGGCAATCGTCAGTCTTTGTTCATTGCGCAAACAGATATGGCCGATATTGCGATACCTTCGGTGAGTCAATCAGCCAAGCCTGCTACACGCCATATCCGTATCAAATCGCTGGGTGTGAAAAACATTGATTTGAAACATGCGACAGGTGATCGTGGCAATGTAAGCCTGAAAAAAATCAATCTTGCCAGGCTGGATGTCGGGCTGGATGGCAGTGTCGCTCTGGCCCAACTCAGCCTGAACGACTTGCAGGCCGAAGCACTGAGCCCGGACAATCATACCTTACGTCTGGATGGCGCCAAACTGGCCGAACTTGCCATTCGATCCGGAAAATCGGTTCATTTAAAAACACTGGCGATACACAAGGCTGATCTGCTTGTCCCGAATCAATCAAAGCCGGATGATAAGCAACGGCTGGCTGCATTCGACAATGCCAGTTTGCAGGAATTGACCATGAACGGGTCTGAGGCCGGCAGTTTTGAATCGCTGACGCTGGAGGGGGTTCAGTTGCCCGCTGATAAGACCATATCGCTGGGTTCTATTGGTCGAATTCAGGTTCGCCAGGCGAGGCAGGAAAAAGGTAGTGTATATCACGTGAAACAGTTGCAAATCGACCAATTACAAGCGCATCTGGTGAAGCAAAAAAGTGGCTGGCTGTTACCGGCAGGTATGGCTAAGAAGACGCCGAAAATACCCGAACAAAAGGGCGGTTTGCTACAGACTTTGGCCATTGCACCGGATTCGGGTTCGGGTTCGGAAAAAGCGCGGCTTGTTATCGATACAGTGGTGCTTGGTGGGGGCAGCCGGATTGAACTGCACGACGCATCGGTTACGCCTCCGCTGGCGACCACAATGCAGGTTGAACAATTCCATTTTGCGCCGCTGGACAGTTCCGGCAGGCAGCGCGGTATACTGGATGTGCAGATGAAGCTGGGTAAATCGGGCGCTTTGAGCCTGAAAGGGAAAACGAACGTTGCAGCAGGCAAACAACTGCGCACCAATATGCATCTTGTACTAGAAAACTATGATTTGCCGCGTCTGTCCGGCTATGTCGAAGCCGATCTGGGCAAGTCGATCAAAACCGGGCAGTTGAATCTGGATAGCGATATCAGCATTAATAACAACACGATTGATTCAAAAAACAAGGTGCTGATTCGTAAACTAGCCCTGGAAAATTCACAGCATGCGCATAAAGCCGGGCCGGAGATCAGTCTGGCCGGAGGTATGTCGGTCGATATGGCGCTGGATATGTTACTGGATGATCGAGGCGATGTTACTCTGAACGTGCCTGTCAGCGGCCCGCTGGATGACCCGGACATCAACCTCAGTCACATCATTAATAAAGCGCTGCTGGCCTCGTTGAAGACGGGGGCCCTGACGTATGCAGCGCTGGCATTGCAGCCTTACGGCAGCATCATCCTGGTCGCCGATGTCGCCCGTGGTATGATCAAAGATGCCGCCAAACCGAAGTTGACGCCTGTCAAATTTACCGAGCGGGGAGACGTCCTGACATCGCAAATGAGCGACTATATTGCCAAGATCGCCACGATGATGAAGAAAAGGGATTTTCGTTTGCAGGTTTGCGGTATTGCAACGCGGATTGAAGCCGAGATGATTATGCAACCGGCTCCGGAGACAGAAGCGGGGAAAACTGAACCTGCCTATGTGGCTCAGCCTGCACTGGATGATGATCAATTATTGAAACTGGCGCAGCAGCGTTCAGATGTGGTCGTGGCTACATTGCACAACCTCGGTATCGCTGATGAAAAAGTGTTTAATTGTCACCCAGGCATTGATGAGGCGAAGCAGACAGCGCAACCTAGAGTTGAACTGCTGCTCGATTATTAGAAATAAAACGGAGAATGCTACCCTTTAAGGCGTAGAACCTGCCAATATAATTACCATCCAGGCATATGTGAATATATAGTTCCGGTATGCATGGATATAGAATGGGCAAGCCAGAGCGATAGCGTTGGATGCAGAGATTGAAGAGTTGATGACACGATGACGATAACAATGGGAAATGCAGAGAAAATCCTGCCCGGAGGGGAAACGCTGGTTCGGGTGGATGGGGAATCTGTGTTGGTGGCCAATACGGTGCCCGGTGATGTGCTGACATTGAAACTGTCGGGTAAACGGCGCGGTGTTCTGCGTGGTGAAATCATCGAAATCGTGCGGCCATCCCGGCAACGTGTGACGCCACCCTGTCCGGTTGCTACCGAATGCGGGGGCTGCGCCTTGCAGTTCGTGTCGCAAGAGCATCAGGCCATAGTGAAATCTGGCTGGGTATCTGATGCCTTCAAATCATTCATCGATGGACAGACTGATTGGACTCCGGTTCAGGTAAACAGACAACGTTATCGTCGCCGTGTGCGCTGGTTTGTCGGGTACGATGAGCAAGGGGCTTTTCTTGGCTTTTATGCACTAGCCAGTCATCGACCTGTTAGGCATGCCGATTGCATGGTGCTTAGTCCTGCTCTGAATGCCGTTCGGCAAATAATAGAAGATGGCATCAATCCGGATGCAATCGACAGCGTACAAGCTATAGAACTCAACGATGGCATTCATGTTATTCTGGAAGCTGAACGCTGTCCGGAAAATATTCTGGCAGATCACCTCGGTGGCGTGGCCTTGCAATGGTGGTGGCGCGATAAACAGCAGATTACCCGACCTTTGCATAAGCCGGTGCAAGCCTTTCACGATCTGCTGCCGGCGGGGCGGACGCATGTATCGCTGGCTGTCGGGCCGGATGATTTTGTGCAGGGGCAGGATGAGGGAAATTGCGACTTGATCGCCCAAATTCAAACGTGGGTTGGCAACGTCCAACGTATTGCCGACCTGTTTTGCGGCATTGGCAATCTATCGCTGCCGCTGGCCACAACGACTGGTGCGCATGTTTACGGCGCGGAATTGAATGCGGTCAGTGTACGGGCGGCATCGAAAAATGCCAAACAACTCGGTTTGAATGCCACATTCGAGGTCGCAAACCTGTTCGAATCCTTTGATCCGGAGCCGTATATCGGCGCGGATGTGCTGATTCTCGATCCTCCGCGACGGGGCGCTAAACGAGTGTGCAGCCTCATGTCACGCTTGCTGCCGAAGAAAATAATTATGATTTCCTGCGATGCGGCGGCGGGTGCGCGTGATGGCGTTTTACTCAAACAGCAGGGATATCGTCTGAAAGCTTTGCGGGCGCTGGATTTATTTCCCTATGCCGGTCATGTGGAAACGGTGAGCTTATGGGAGCCGGATTGAAGCGACTGATTGTTGCGGCTCTGCTTGTATTGCTGTTTGGCTGTCAGGCCAGTGAACAGGAGGCAGGCCTGTTGCGCGTCGGTTTAGCGCAAATGCCGATTACGCTCGATCCCCGTTTCGCCACCGATGCGGCTTCGACAAGAGTACAGGAACTGATCCATCGCGGTCTGATTCGGCTGGATGAACATTTCAATATACAGGGGGATGTGGCAGATCATTGGCAGCAGTCGGAGCCTCTGACCTGGCGTTTTTATCTCAAACCTGACATCCATTTTTCCGATGGGACTGTGCTGGCGGCGCGCGACGTTGCAGCTACCTTCTCAGCTGTGATGGATGCGAAACTGGCCAGCCCGTTGAAGGCGAGTTTCGCATCGATTGAATCTGTTTATGCGGAAACGGATCGAATCGTCGTGATTCATCTGAACAAACCGGATGCCTCGCTGCTGACGCGTTTGAATCTGGGTATCCTGCCTGCATCAATGGCGCACAAACCGCATCAGGCGCGCAATACCGTTGGGTGCGGCCCGTATCAACTCAGATCATGGACAGAAAGCGCGCTGACGCTGCAACGCGTGGCCCATTCGCTAGCCAGTGTTCAAGCGATTCGCTTCTTCAGTGTCAAAGATCCTGTCACCCGAATTTTGAAACTGACGCGCGGTGAACTGGATTTTGTGCAGAATGATCTGCCGCCGCAGCTGCTTTCCTATATCAAGGCGCAACCGCAATTAACGGTGCAAACCCGTCCTTCCACCACGTTCGCTTACATCGGACTGAATATGCAGGATGATATTTTGAAAGATGTGCGCGTACGTCGGGCGCTGGCGCTGGCTTTGGATCGAAAGAAATTGAAAAAAGCGCTGTTTACCGACCTGCCTCAACTGGCTGAAACGGTGTTGACTCCCGGCCATTGGGCCTCTGCGACTTTGCCTGAGACGCAGTTTGATTTACACCAGGCTAATATGCTGCTGGATGCAGCAGGATTCCAGCCTGATAAATCGGGTGTCCGATTCACTATCAATTACAGAACCAGCACCGACCCGACCCGTTTAAGATTAACCACGGCGATTGCCGCCATGTGGGAAAAAATTGGCGTAAAAGTGTCTATTGAAGCGCTGGAGTGGGGCGGCTTTTACGCCCGCATCAAACGCGGTGATTTTCAGGTATTTTCACTGGCCTGGGTGGGTATTGCCGATCCGGATATTTATCGCTGGGTGCTGCATTCTTCCATGTGGCCACCAAAGGGTGCCAATCGGGGGCGCTACGCCAATGCACAAGTGGATGACTGGCTGGATAAGGCAGCGGCGGCAAACACGCAAGCCGAGCGCAAACAACGGTATGCCAGAGTGCAACGGCGGATGCACGATGATATGGTCTATATCCCGCTCTGGTACGATCCGGTGATTGCTGTTTCCGGCCCGCGTTTGTCAGACTTCAAACCGACGCCGGATGGCAGTCTGCGGGGTTTGATGTCTGCCACATTTACAAATGAGTAACGGGAGGCTCCATGTTCAGTTTTCATCATGTTGCACTGAGCGTATCCGATGTGGATGAATCGGTGGCGTTTTATGGACTACTCGGATTTAAGCCGGTATTCCGTTGGCAGGCCGAGGATGCATCGCTGGTGATTGTGCATTTGCGACAGGGCGAGGCACTATTGGAACTGTTCTGCTTTACAAACACTGTTGCAGCGCCTGAGTCATCAGGGCATCTGGAGACTGACCTGCCGCGTATCGGCATCAAACATTTCGGGGTGCGCGTAGATGATATTCATGCGGCCAAAGCGCGTATGGAATCGCTTGGTCTGGCTGATCAGATCAACATCATAAAAGGCCGAACCGGCATCGATTACTTTTTCATCAAAGACCCGAGCGGTATTTTGGTCGAAATCGTGCAGGATGACAGAAACTTGACTGCTGCATGATGGACTCCCGCTTTCGCGGGAGTGACGTAAACATAGCTGCTGCTAGGCTTGGCGCATGTCCAACGCTCCCGAATCCATTGTTAAGAATATCCTGACTGATCTGACGCCGCTGAAAGGGGTGCGCGTAATTGCGGCCATGAGCGGCGGGGTGGATTCATCGGTGATGGCGGTGCTGCTCAAAGAGGCCGGGCTGGATGTAGTCGGCGTCTTTCTCAATGTCTGGGATTATTCGCGTGATGAGGTGAGTGGCCATGGCTCCTGCTGTTCGCTGGAAGATTCATACGATGCGCGCCGGGTGGCCGATCATATTGGTATTCCGTTTTATGCCATGGATATGCGCGAGGAATTCCGGCGCGATGTGATTGATCCGTTTATTGCCGATTACGAATCCGGGCGCACGCCCAACCCGTGCGAGCGCTGCAATCGTTTTGTGAAATTCGGCGCATAGCTCGATGCAGCCGATCAACTGGAAGCACAATATGTGGCCACAGGCCATTATGTTCAGCGCCGCGATGCAGTCGGTGGTATTCATTTGTTT
>CAYUBK010000119.1:0-6724 GCA_964442955.1 uncultured Zetaproteobacteria bacterium
CACGGCACAGTTGCTGCAAGAGTGATGCAAAACGATCTTTGTCATGATCAGCCACAAGCGCCTGAACGTTTGTTTGGCGCAGCGAATCGAGATCATTGCCAAGCAATTGAATGGCGATGGCGTTAGCATTGGTGATATTGCCGGACGGGTCGAACGCAATCACCGCATTGGGATTGTCTTTGAGAAATGCGGCATGTTCATGGCTAATCCGACTCAGTTTTTTCTCTCTGTGTTCAATCACACCCTTGAGATAGGAAATATAACCGGCTTCCATGCAGGCGGTGAGGTCTGTTTGTGAAATCAGGCCGGAGAGGCGCCCTTGCTGATCCACAATCACCATATGCCTGAGCCGTTCATCCTGCATGATTTTATTGGCTTCGGGAATATAGGCGGAATCAAGCATGCTGCGCACCGGGGAGCTCATCACCGCACTGACGGCAACCTCGTCCACATTCACGCCCTGCTCGTAATATTTGACGATATCGCGCTCGGTAATGATGCCGACCGGCTTCCATTGTTCGGCGACAACCACACAACTGATGCGATGTCTGTGCATCAAATCGATCACCAGCCGCAGCGAATCATCCGGACGCACCCGGGTTAAATGCGTGGTCATGATGGTTGAGACCTGTTTCAGATCGACAAAGTATTCGATGCCCATACCACCCAGCATATCGGTCAGGGTGACAACCCCGGCCAGCAAGCCATCTTTATCCGCCACAACCAGATGCCGGAAATGATTCCTGCTCAGAATATCATAGGCTTTAAACAGCGACAGGCCGCCCTTCACCGTCACCACAGGCGAGCTCATCACATCGGCTACAAGCGTGCTGTTGCTGTCCAGATTATCGTGAATTAAGCGCACGGCATCTCGTTCCGTGATCACGCCAACAGCTTTGCCCGCCTGTTCCACCACCAGCATGCTGATTTTTTTATGGCGCAACAATGCATAAGCATCACTGAGCGCAGCATCGGGTGAAATGGTAATAATATGTTGCGACATTATATCGCGAACGCGCCGACTCATGCAGGTTGCCCCTCCCTCCGTAAATGATGAATGGCAAACAGTAGTGGCAATGACACAAATAATCATTGCTGATACGCCAATAAAGCATCAATACAATTGTTAATTTGACAATTAGCGCCCGCAGTTCTTATAGTTCAGTCATGCAATTGACAGTTGGTCAGCGTATTCGCACCCTCAGAAAAAATCATCAACCGCCATGGACCATGAACCGTCTTGCCTTACTGGCGCATCTGGATCCGGGTCAGTTAAGCCGGGCGGAACGCGGTCTGGCCGGGCTTTCGCTCGACGCTTTAGCGCGTATTGCCACCCTGCTGGGGGTATCGCTGGCGCAGTTGGTGGATCCTGAACATTGTTCGCAGGATATCCAGAAAGGCAATTCGCCGGAAGCGCTGGTGGAGCATGTCACGGACAGTATCTGGACCAGTCTGGATGAAGCGCAACTCCGGCGTTGCAGCAAGGCCGAACTGGATTTGATTCGCCATCATATCCGCAGCGCTATCGAAGAGGGCGTAAAACGCGGTCAGATTCAGGCAGAGCGGGAACTGGAAATCATCTTGACCTGATCTGCTATGTGCGCGATTGTGGCGGTTAACCCGGTTGGGGTGCAGGCGGCTTTCATTCGGACGGGCGCATCGGCATCCGGCTCTGGTCAGCGTTTTTATCGTCTGGCGGGGATTCACAGGCCACAGATTATAGAAACGTCCTGAGCTGAAGAGATAAGGAACAAAACATGCACCTGGATCCCATGATGATGAATATTACCATAGTGCTGTCAGTGGCGCTGGCCATTGCTTATCTGGCGGTGCGCATCGGCTTGCCGATTGTCGTCGCCTATATTATTTCCGGCATCATGCTCGGCCCGTCGATGTTCGGGGTAATTCAGGATATGCAAACGGTTACCCGCGTGGGTGAAATCGGCGTGGTGATGCTGCTCTTTTTTGTGGGTATGGAAGTCTCCATCCCCAGACTGATGGAGCGCTGGCGCATTGCCGTGATCGGAACAGCAGTTCAGATCGCTATCAGTGTCGTGGTCTGTCTGGTGTTGGTGTGGGTATTCCACCTGCCTGCCAATCTCGGCATCCTGTTCGGGTTTATGATTTCGCTCTCCAGTACGGCAGTGGTGCTAAAAGAATTACAGGATGCCGGTGAAATGGATGAACCGTTCGGTCAGAACGCCATTGGCGTGCTGCTGGTGCAGGATATGGCCATCGTGCCGATGATGATTGTTCTGAGTTTGATCGGCGATAATGAAATTCATGTATCCGAATTGCTCAAGCAGATCATCGGTGGCATTACGCTATTGTCCATTGCCATCTATCTGGTAAAAACAGGCCTGCTGCATATCCCCGGATTTCTCAAGGGCAGTGTTGAAAAACGCGTGCTGCTGGGTCTGCTGTTGTGTCTGGGGGCAGCCACGTTGACCTCATGGCTGGGTCTGTCGCCGGGGCTGGGGGCTTTTCTGGCTGGGATGATACTGGCATCGAGTGATCAGTCCGATTGGGTACATGAACATCTGGAATCGGTGTATGTGATTTTCGTCATGATCTTTTTCCTGTCGGTCGGCATGATGGTGGATGTGGATTATCTGATGTCGCACCCGCTGTTGGTTGGCGGTGCCACGGCGGTAGTATTCCTGTTTAATTCGGGTGTGAATGTATTTGTCATGCGCGCACTCGGCGAGAGTTGGGGCATGGCATTGATTACCGGTGGATTATTGAGTCAGATCGGGGAGTTTTCTTTTCTGCTGGCCGCAGTCGGCAGTTTTGCAGGTATCTTAAGTCCGGCACTGCATGAGCTAACGGTGATCGTGATTGCCATGACGCTGCTGTTCAGTCCGGTGTGGATGGTGATGACCAAATGGCTGGCCAGACAACAAGGGTTGTTGCCCCGATAGCAGCGTCAACAGCCAGAAAAAATAAGGGGGGATTGATGCGTTTACTGCATACCATGATTCGAGTCAGCGATTTAGAGAAATCGATTGATTTCTATACCCGCGTGCTGGGCATGCGTCTGCTCCGGCGCAAGGATTATCCCGGCGGCAAGTTTACCCTCGCCTTTGTCGGCTACGGCGATGAGGCGGATACGGCGGTTCTTGAGCTGACCCACAACTGGGACACCTCAGCCTATGAACACGGCAATGCGTTTGGTCACATTGCTATTGCAGCAGATGATATTTATAAGCTATGCGATCAGATTCGTGCAGATGGCGGCGTGATCAGCCGTGAACCCGGCCCGATGCAACATGGCAACACCGTCATTGCTTTTGTGCGCGATCCCGATGGTTATGCCATCGAACTGATCGAACGCTGATGCATGTGTTTAAATCCTGTAAGCAATTGCATGTAATAGAGACCACCGCAGCGTATCACCAGCGCGATGTCAAAACACGGTGGAAACTTTTGGAGGGAATCTCATGAAACGCTTATCTTATTTTATTCTGGCTGTTGTATTATTTGGCGCTCAGGCTCAAATGGCATCTGCCATCACCCTGCACGCTGCGGGCTCAACCACCGTATTACCGGTCGTTTCGACTGCCGCTACTGTTTACCACCAGCAACATCCGGATGTGAGCATCACCGTATCCGGCGGCGGTTCGGGCGTTGGCATTGCTTCGATGATTCAGCATACGGCGGAAATCGGCATGGCTTCGCGTGAGATTGATGCGGAAGAAGCGGCCAAACTGGATGGAAAGGTGGATGTGCTGACCATCGCCAAAGATGCGGTGGCCGTGGTGGTTTCCAAAGCGGTGTATGTTGGTGGCGTGCATCAGTTGTCGCTCAAACAAATCGCGGCCATCTATCGTGGAAAAATAAAAAACTGGAAAGCACTCGGCGGCCCGGATGCGCAGATTTTTGTCATCGACAAGGAAGCCAGCCGGGGCACGCGCCATGTGTTCGCTGAAGCGGTGTTGGGTGATGCGCATGCGCGCGCAGCCGGCGCTTCGGTGATTTCCGGCTCCAATAATGAGGAACAGGCATTGGTGGCGCACAGCAATCAGGCCATCGGCATGTTATCCAATGCATGGCTGAATGACGCCGTGCGCGGCATCGCAGTTGGTGAAGGGGATAACGCGGTATTGCCCGATATCCAGCATGTGCGCGATGGCAGTTATCCGATCAGCCGCAGCCTGCATGTATTGCTGCCCAAAAACGCATCGCCCGAAGCGCGCGATTTCACCGATTTCCTGCTTTCGAAACAGGGACAGACCATTGTCAGAAAATCGGGTTATTTATCAGTTCGGTAAACACAGCCGTATTGCCATGACGGACGGTTTTCGGACTTGATATTACATCTGTGGATGCGTGCATCTGCGCTGATCAGCCTCATTGTAGTGATGCTGATACTGGGTTTTCTGGTGCAGCAGTCGTGGCCGTACTGGCAGCAATATGGTTTCAGCCCGCTATTTTCCGGCGACTGGTATCCCTATGAAAAATCATTCGGCCTGGCTGCTGCCCTCATCGGCAGTTTTTGGGCGGCGTTGATTGCGCTGGCTATCGCCATCCCGACAGGTCTGGCGGCGGCAGTGATGAGCACTGAAATTCTGTCCGGCCCGTGGCGCAGTCTGAGTCGAACAGGCATGGAATTGCTGGCCGGTATCCCATCGGTGGTGTACGGATTGCTGGGCTTGTGGCTGTTATTACCCTTTTTGCAATCGAGCTTACACCTGCTCACCGGCCATAACCTGCTGGCTGCCGGTTTATTGCTATCGGTGATGGTGCTGCCAACCATCATGGTGATGGCGCAGGATGCACTGTCCGAAATCAGTTCTGAACAGCGTGATGCCGCCGCCAGTCTCGGTATGGGGTGGAATGAACGCTTATGGCGCGTTTTATTGCCGCAGGCATGGCCGGGTATTCGTTCTGGTATCCTGTTGGCGTTGGGGCGGGCGCTGGGTGAAACGATGGCAGTGATGCTGGTGGTCGGCTCGATGGATCGCATTCCCGAGCCGTTTTATAATCTGCTCGCGCCGGCTCAGACGCTGACCTCGCGCATTGGCCGGGAAATCGGCGAATCGGCCTTTGGCTCGATGCATTTTTCAGCCCTGATGGCCTGCGGGTTGCTGCTGGCCACTGTGACCATCACCATCAGTCTGCTGGCCCACCTGCGCGCCGACAATGCAAGCGTTGCCCGCACATGAACGAAAGCCATGCCAAGACACTCACCATGATGCTGGCGCTGCCTGCTTTGCTGCTACCCGCCGCCTGTTTGTTATATATCCTGTTCAAGGGCATTCCGGCGCTGGATTGGGCTATGCTGATCGGCAGCAGTCAGGCAGAGGCATTTGGCAGCGTCACAGCGCTGTGGCCGCAAATTACCGGTTCTGTGCTGCTGATGCTGGGGGCGTGTCTGCTGGCTGCGCCGGTGGCGTTCGGCGGCGCGTTATTTTATGCGCTGGCGGCGAGTGTCCGGCAACAGAAGGCATTGCTGGGCATGATGCATTTGCTGGTTGGCATTCCGCCGATTGTGTACGGGCTGTGCGGTTTGATTGTACTGGTGCATCTGCTGCACTGGGGCATCAGTCTGCTCACCGGCATGGTGATTCTGGCTGTTATTATTCTGCCCATGTTGCTACTAAACAGCGTTAACGCCATCAACCGTGTTGCGGTCAGTAAAACCGAAGCGGCGCAGGCGCTGGGTTTAAGCAACGGGGAAATCATCCGACGCGTTTGGCTGCCTGCCGCATGGCCTGCACTGATGACCGGGTTGCTGCTGGGCATGGCGCGTGCGTTATCGGAAACCGCACCGATTTTATTCACGGCCACCGTATTTTCCGGCGTGGCATGGCCGGATTCGCTATTGTCGCCAGTGACCAGTTTGCAAACGCATATTTTTTATCTGGCCCAAGAAGGCGCTAATGCCCAAGCTGTCGATATTGCATGGGCCTCGGCGGTGATTCTGGTGGCGCTGGTCACCGCATTGAGTTTCAGCGCCTCGGCGCTGAGAAAGATAAGGATTAAGACATGAACACACAGAAAAAAACAGTGGATATTCCAGGCCTGATGCCGCAACGGGTTGCCGCAAATGAAAGCCGCGCGTACAGTCTGCAAGCATCAGGCTTAAGTCTGGCATTGGGCAATAAAGTCATCCTGCGCGATATATCATTTTCTCTACCCAAACGCGGCATGAACATCCTGATTGGCCCGTCCGGCGCGGGCAAAAGCACGCTGCTACGTTGCTTCAATTTATTGCATCAATCATGGCAGGGCGATTTGCTCATCATGGATCAGGATGTGCGCACATGGCCGGATGGTGCAGATGATTTGCGCCGCGCTGTGGGACTGATTGCCCAGAAACCATCCCTGTTTCCATGCTCGATTGCGCAGAATGTCGTATTCGGGCTGGACAGAAAAGCGCGCAAGCAGGTTTCGGATGAGCATATCGAACAGGTATTGCATCAGGCGGCATTATGGGATGAAGTTAAAGAGCGCTTGCATGATGATGCATTGACGTTGTCGGTGGGTCAGCAACAGCGTTTATGCATTGCCAGGGCGTTGGCATTAGCGCCGAAGATGCTGTTGCTGGATGAACCGACGGCATCGTTAGACCCGCGCTCCAAACAGTGCATCGAGGCATCTTTACTCGAATTGGCAGCAACCATGCCCGTGTTATGCGTCACCCACGATATTGAGCAGGCCAAACGCTTGGGCGGTCAGATTATTTTTATGTGCGACGGTCGATTGATTGAGTCCGGCGATA
>CAYUBK010000120.1:0-6697 GCA_964442955.1 uncultured Zetaproteobacteria bacterium
TGCGGCTTTTTCAACAAGCCCGATCAGGCCTGCCAGTATTGCCAATATGACTCAATGCTCAATGCTGCGGAACCGCCATTGCGTGACCCGCTGGAACTGGTCGAGACGGTGCGGGCGGCACTGGCCGAGCGGGAAGTGGATACGGTTTACCTGTATAACGGATATTCGCCGTCGGATGATGTCGGGTTGCGTCGACTGGTCGCTGTCATAGCCCTGTTGCGCAAGCATTTGGGGCACCGCCAAATTGCTGTTGAAACAGTAGCGCCATCGGATCTAAGCGCTATTGATGAATTGTATGAGGCAGGACTGGACGTGTTTGTCTGCAATATAGAAGTGCATGATGCCGAGCGCTTTGCTGAAATCTGCCCGGGAAAACATGCTATTGGTGGTCAGGATGCGATATACAAGGCGTTGAATTATGCCCGGTCTGTTTTTCGATCCGGTGCGGTGGTGAGCCATTTGATTGTCGGCCTGGAGCCGCTCGAGTCCACCATTGCAGGTATGAAAAAACTGATTACGCAGGGTGTTGTACCCATGTTGTTACCGTTCCGCCCATTGCCGGGAACAACCTTGAGCGATTGCCCGCTGGCCAGTCTGGATGATGTCGAACAGGCGCTGCTGGTGCAATATGAATTACTGGAATCTTCCGGCATACCCACCCACCGGCTCAGGGATATGGGGCGTGTGCTGACCCCGATGGAAAGCGGGCTGCTGGTTGGTAAGGAGCCGTACCTTCCCGAGCAAGTGGCGACCTCCAGCATGGGGCGTCGTTTGTCCGGCTGGATGGACGGATTGCGTCGCTATTTGCGTTCGAATGGCAAGATTGATGCGAACTATCAAAAGGGTGGCCAATCGTTACACTGGCTGCTGGCCAAAGAAGGCGTGCCGTTTCTGGCGCTGGCGATGCTTTCCCTGTTGGCTTTATGGGCGGGCAGCTGGCATGTACCGACCGGATTGACCGGTCAGGGCTGGAGTTCGTTGCTGATCTTCCTGTTTTGTCTGGCCTTGTGGGTCAGCGGGCTGATTCCCCTGGCTGCGACATCGCTGCTGGGCCTGGCATTATTGCCTTTGGCCGGTGTTTTGCCCGCAGCGGATGCCTATGGCATGTTCGGGTCTCCGGCTGTGTTCTTCATTCTGGGTGCATTTATGCTGGCTGCGGGTGCCAGAGCCACGGGGTTGTCGGAGCATCTGGCTTTGGCGCTGATTGATCGTGTGGGGTCGGGGCCGAAGCAGTTGCTGCTGGCGATGTTGTTTTTGCCGGCAGTCATGGCCTTCGTGATGCCGGAACATGCCGTGGCGGCAATATTTTTGCCGATTGCCTGGGATATCGTGCGTAATCTGAATTTGAAAATGGGGGATCGTTATGCCCAGTCGCTATTTTTTGCAGTGGCATGGGGCGCAATTATCGGCGGCGTGATGACTCTGCTGGGCGGTGCGCGCGGGCCGCTGGCGCTGGGCATGGTGCAGCAAATAACCGGTGATTCGTTTACCTTTTTGGACTGGACGCTGGCGGCTGCACCGTTGGTGTTGCTGATGTTGCTGGCAGCTATGCTGGTGTTGTTAATAACGACGCCTTTTGAACATGTGAATATTGCGCAAGCCCGGCAATGTATTGAAAAACGGCAGCTGGAACTGGGCAATCTGGAGCCGCGCGGGTGGCTGATGGGCATCTTGCTGGCAGTGACGGTGATAGCCTGGATGGTTGGCGGCCATTCCACATCACTGGCGGCTATTGCTCTGCTCAGCGTAGCAGCGATGTTTGGTTTGCGGCTGGTCAGTTGGGAAGAGATTGAGCATCAGGTGAGCTGGAGTGTCGTGCTGATGTATGGCGGCGCGATTGCCGTTGGTTCTGCACTGAGTGTGAGCGGTGCAGGCTCATGGCTGGCCATGCAGTTTTTCCCGCCAGGGCTGACAGGTTTGTCACTTATTGTGGTGTTGGTGCTGGCAACGCTGTTGCTGACCGAAGGCGTCAGTAATGCAGCGGCAGTGGCGATTTTATTGCCAATCGCTATCCCGGTTGGTATTTCGGCGGGGATTGATCCGCTGACGGTTGCGCTGGCGGTTGGCATTATTGCTGGTTTCGCCTTTATGTTACCTATGGGCACGCCGCCCAATGCCATGATTTATGGCACTGGCTTTGTGCAACGGCTGGCGATGATGCGATTCGGAGCGGTGTTGTCCGTATCGGCGCTGATCTTGTTTGTGGCGCTTGTGCAGGCGTGGTGGCCGATGATTGGATTTGGAGTAGGTGGCGGATGATGTGCTATAATGCTGGCCATACTATTTATGCACGCAAGGCGTAAAAGAAATGCAGGAGACATTCATGTCTGAAGGTAATATATCTGAACATAAACTGACGCAGTTAAAGGCGCTGGAAGCGGAATCAATTCATATCATCCGCGAAGTGGTGGCCGAGTTTCGTAATCCGGTCATGCTGTATTCGGTGGGCAAGGATTCCAGCGTATTGCTGCATCTGGCGCGCAAGGCATTTTATCCGGCTCCGCTGCCGTTTTCTTTGCTGCATGTGGATACCGGATTCAAATTCAAGGAAATGTACGAATTCCGCGATGCGTTTTGTAAGGAAGTCGGGGCGAACCTGATTGTGCGTAAAAACGAGGATGCCATTGCCAAAGGCATGAACCCGAAAGATCACGGCGTGGCGCGGTGCTGCGGTGCGCTGAAAACACAGGGCTTGCTCGATGCGCTGGAAGAGGGTGAATACGATGCGGCCTTCGGCGGTGCGCGCCGCGATGAAGAGCGTAGCCGGGCCAAGGAACGCGTGTTTTCGATGCGCGATGAATTTGGGCAGTGGGATCCGAAGAATCAGCGTCCCGAATTGTGGAATATTTATAACGGCAAGATTCACGAAGGCGAAAGCGTGCGCGTGTTCCCGATCTCCAACTGGACGGAAATGGATATCTGGCTGTATATCCGTGAAGAAGAGATTCCGATTGTTCCGCTCTATTTCGCCAAAGAGCGATTAATGGTGGAACGCAAGCATCTGCTGATCCCGTACTATGAAGAAATGAAGGATCAGTTGCTTGAAGGCGAGGAACCGAAAATGGTAATGAGCCGTTTCCGAACGCTCGGTTGTAGCCCGTGTACTGGCGCGGTGCGTTCGGATGCCACCAATATGGATGAGATTGTCATCGAAGCAGCGGCAGCACGCCGCTCGGAGCGTGAAACACGCATTATTGATCACGGTTCGAACAGCATGGAAGATAAGAAAAAAGAAGGGTATTTTTGAGTGAGGTAAGGCGTTAGGTGTCAGGCGTCAGGGGTTTCCCCCTCACACCTCACACTTTACTCCTCACCTCTTTCACAAGGTGAAAGAGATGACTAAATTGAATATCAAAATGGCTGAAGAGATTGAGCTGCTGCGACTGGTGACGGTGGGCAGCGTCGACGATGGAAAATCGACTCTGATCGGACGTTTATTGGTGGATACCAAGGGCGCATTTGAAGATCAGTTGCTGGCAGTGCGCAAAGAGAGAGGGGCGGAACATGTCGCATCCGCCGCCGATATCGATCTGGCCATGCTGACCGATGGTTTGTCGGCGGAACGCGAGCAGGGTATCACCATCGATGTGGCTTACCGTTATTTTGCCACGCCAAAACGCAAATTTATTATGGCCGACTGTCCGGGGCATGAGCAGTACACGCGCAATATGGTGACCGGCGCTTCAACGGCCAATGCGGCCATTATCCTGATTGATGCGCGCAATGGTGTGATGCCGCAGACCAAGCGTCATACCCATATTCTCGGACTGTTGGGCATTTCGCACCTGATTGTGGCGATTAACAAGATGGATCTGGTGGATCACGATCAGGCGACCTTCGAGCAGATTCGTGCAGAAATGGATGATTATTGCGCCAAACAAGGCGTCAAGGATTTGATCTGCATTCCGATGTCGGCGCTTGATGGCGATATGGTGGCCGTGCGAGGCGATCATATGGATTGGTATCAAGGTCAGACGTTACTGGAGACGCTGGAAAGCCTGTCTGTGCTGGGTGATGTGGATACGCAAGCCTTTCGTTTGCCGGTGCAGTTGGTGAATCGGCCTCAAACCGCCGAACTGCCCGATTATCGCGGCTTTATGGGCACAATTGCATCCGGCACGGTGAAAGTCGGCGATGCGATCAAGGCGATTCCGAGCGGCAATACATCAACGGTGAAAGAGATTGTCACCTTCGATGGTAATTTGGAAGAAGCCTTTGCGCCGCAGAGCATCACATTGACGCTGAATGATGAAATTGATGTATCGCGCGGTGATTTGCTGGTGCATCCTGGCGAGGAAACAGTGGACAGTAAGGATTTGACCGCCAATGTCTGCTGGATTGGTGATGAGCCTTTGAACGTACGCAAAAAATATGTCATCAAACATACCACCAACAGCGTCAAGGCGATGGTGGCCAGTATTGATTTCCGCCGTGATATTCATACGCTCAATAAAGATGCGGCGGATGAGTTAGCTATGAATGAAATCGGCCAGATCACGTTCAAACTGATGAAGCCGCTGCACTGCGATAAATATGCCGATAATCGTATGACCGGCAGCTTTATTGTGATCGATACGTTTACCAACAACACCGTTGGTGCCGGCATGATTGTTTAGGCCCACTTGACCGTAGGTCATGTTTATTCGATATATTTTTATCGGATAACAGGAGAGAGATATGTTTAGTCGCTTAAGTGAAAAATTTGGTGATATCACCCATAAGTTACGCGGTGCTGCGCGCGTTTCCGAAGGTGACCTGGATGCCACACTGCGTGAAATGCGGCTGGCCATGCTGGAAGCCGATGTGGCATTGCCAGTGGTGCGCCATTTGATGGCAGAGGTGAAAGAGCGCGCGCTTGGTGCGGAAGTGGCCAGGAGTTTGCAACCAGGTCAGGTGATCATCAAGATTCTCAATGATGTGCTGACCGACCTGCTCGGCGGCCAGCGTCGTGATCTGGATTTGTCCAAAATCCCGTCCGTAATTCTGCTCTGTGGTTTGCAGGGGGCGGGTAAAACCACCACGGCCGGTAAGCTGGCGCGGTTGCTTGTATCGCAGGGTAAAAAAGTCGCACTGACATCGGTGGATGCCACTAGGCCAGCGGCGCGCGAACAGTTGCAGGTGCTGGCAGGGCAGGTGGATGTGCCGTATCTGGCGGGTGATGGCGCAAGTGCTGCATCCATGGCCAAATCGGCAGTCCTGCAGGCAGGCCGTGACGGCCACCATGTACTGATTCTCGATACCGCTGGTCGTCAGGTGGTCGATGCTGAACTCATGGCCGAGATCAAGGCCGTGGCCGATGCGGTCGGCGCAACAGAGCGCTTATTGGTGCTCGATGCCATGACCGGCCAGACGGCATTGCAAATTGCCGAGCAATTTCATGCTGCGGTGAATATGTCCGGCTGTATTCTCACCAAAACCGATGCTGATGTGCGCGGTGGTGCTGCCCTGTCGGTGGCACACAGCACGGGCGTGCCGATTCGTTATGTCGGTACGGGCGAAAAGATCGAAGCGTTTGAAATATTTGACCCGGCCCGTATGGCAGGTCGTATCCTCGGGCAGGGTGATGTCGTCGGTTTGGTTGAGAAGATTCAATCCACGGTCGATCAGAAGACAGCAGCCAAAGCTGCTGAGAAAATAAAGAAAGGTCAGTTTGATCTGGGTGATTTCGCCGAACAGCTGGGGCAGATGCAGAATATGGGCGGTATGGCTGGCATGCTCAAAATGATGCCGGGTATGAAATTGCCGCAGGGTGCATTGGAACAAATGGACGATAAACCGATTAAACGCATGCAGGCCATGGTTTATTCGATGACGCCGAAAGAGCGCAAATATCCCAAGCTATTAAACGGCAGCCGTAAACGTCGCGTCACGGCGGGTTCTGGTACCACGGTCCCGGAACTCAATCGTATGCTTAAACAGTTTGCCCAGATGCAGAAGATGATGAAACGCATGAAGGGCGGTAAGGGTCGCCGCATGATGTCCCAGATGATGGGCAAATTTGGCGGAATGGGTGGTGGTATGCCGCCGGGTATGCCGAAGATGTGATGTCTTCGTTTAGCTGTACGGCAAGGTATTCCTTCTGGGCGTCATTCCCGCGAAGGCGGGAATCCACTGGTTATAAGGGTTTGAAAATCAGGAAATAGCCCAGATTGTAATAGCCATGCAGTAGCATTGCAGGCAGCAGCCAGCCATCAAACCGATCTCTGAAATAACCGAAAATAAGCGATGGCAGAAAAACCAGCACAGCCATGCCCACAGGGTGTGTAAACAAATGAGCGGTAACGAACAGGCTGCTGGTCAGGACATTTGCCAAAGTGATGCCCTGATACTGTTGTTTGAATACTGTCTTGCGCATGAGCTCGCCCTGAATGAGACCTCGAAACACCATTTCTTCCAGCACGGGGTACAGCATAACCAACAGCAAAAATAATCCGGGTGATCGGACAGGCCAGCCCAGGTCTATGGAAGGGTAATTGGCCAGATAAAGTGCAGCCCACACAGGCAGTACAGCGAATACGGCGATGACCCATGATTTACCCAATAGTGATTTCCCACTTCGATTCACGAACATCTTATATGCTGCTCCCGAACTATATTTGGCTCGCTGTTTTCTTTTTGGCCGGGCTGTAATACTACAGCAAATCTTCATGTAACACTTTACTCAATTGATTCAATCAGTATTGTGTAAGCCGTTTAT
>CAYUBK010000121.1:0-6580 GCA_964442955.1 uncultured Zetaproteobacteria bacterium
ATGCTGAAGGTTTTACGACGCTGGCAGAAACAGCTCGCGCACAGATTCAGTAAATCGTTTTCCGGTTCATCCGGGTATTGAATAATGGAATGGCAGGGCTATCGTAGCTCTGTCATTTTTTTTGAAAAAACGAAAGAAAGTCAAAAGCTTTTACCACGAAGGACACGAAGGACACGAAGGAAAGGCAAAACAGATTTGGCATAGTTTGTGCATCAATCAGCACGCTCTATCATTTTAATATGGTTTTCTTCGTGTCCTTCGTGCTCTTCGTGGTGAGCACAAGGGGTAAAAGCTATGAGTGAAATTGATTCGCTAAAAAATCAGCTTGAGTCATTGCAGGCGGAAGCGTTGGCTGCATTTGTCGGGGCTGAGGATTTGAATTGTTTGCAGGCCTTGCGTGTTAACTATCTGGGCAAGAAAGGTGCGTTGACTGAAGTACTCAAGGGCGTTGGTAAATTGGCTCCGGCGGATCGGCCTGTGATTGGCAAGTTTGTGAATCAGACCAAGCAGGCGCTGGCCGCAGCACTTGATGCGACGGAAGCCGAACTGGCGATCAAAGCAAAAGCCGCGCGCATTGAAGCCGAGCGCATTGATGTCACCTTGTCAGGCCGCAAGGTCGGGCGTGGCGCATTGCATCCGGTACAACAGGGACTGGATGAACTCACAGCTATTTTCGCACAGATGGGTTTTGCTGTGGCCGAGGGGCCGGAAATCGAGGATGAATTTCATAACTTCGATGCGCTGAATATTCCGCCCGAACATCCCGCTCGCGCCATGCACGACACTTTCTTTCTCAAAGATTTACAGGGTAATGATGGCCAACCGATGCTGCTGCGCACCCATACGTCCCCCGTACAGATTCGCGCCATGAAGCGTTTTCTGGCCGAGGGCGGCGAACCACCTCTGGCCGTGGTAGCGCCGGGGCGTGTTTACCGCTGCGATTACGATGTCACCCATTCGCCGATGTTTCATCAGGTAGAAGTGTTCAAGGTGGATCGCGATGTGTCACTGGCGCATCTCAAGGGCGTATTGCAACATTTCCTCTCCGCCTATTTCGAGAAAGATGTGGCCATACGTTTGCGTCCGCATTATTTCCCGTTTACCGAGCCATCAGCTGAAGTCGATATCGGTTGCGTGTTCTGCGCCGGCAAAGGCTGCCGGATTTGTAAGGGTAGCGGCTGGATCGAGGTATTGGGCAGCGGCATGATTCACCCGAATGTATTGAAATCGGTAGGCATCGATGCCGAAGAATTCTCCGGCTTCGCCTTTGGGCTTGGCGTAGAGCGCATGGTGATGCTGAAAAAAGGCATTCCCGACTTGCGACTGTTTTTTGAAAACGATGTTCGATTCCTGAGTCGGATGGGGGTGGCGAAATGAAAATTCCTTTTTCCTGGTTGAAAAAACATGTGGCATTAACCGCAACACCGAACCAAATTGCCGATGATCTGGTACGGCTCGGTCATGAAGTGGAAGGCGTGGAAACACCGCGCACAGCAGTGAAAGGCGTGCGCATTGGTCTGATTGAATCGAAAATACCGCATCCCGATGCCGATAAATTAAGTCTGTTGAAAGTGAATATCGGCGAAGCAGAACGCTTAAGCATCGTCTGCGGTGCAGCCAATATGGGTGAAGGCGATAAAGTGCCGGTCGCAACTATCGGCACCATCTTGCCAAACGGCCTGAAAATCAAAAAAGGTAAAATTCGCGGCGAAGTAAGCTTCGGTATGTGTTGCTCGGAAGCCGAACTGGGGCTGGCCGAAGATGCGGCCGGACTGCTGATTCTGCCTGCCGATGCGCCGGTGGGTGCAGAAGTCGGCGACTATCTCGAACTCGAAGAAGCTGTATTCGATCTCTCTATTACGCCGAATCGCGGCGATTGCATGAATGTACGCGGTATCGCGCGTGATCTGGCTGCCGATGCTGATTTGCCGTTGGTTGATATTGATCAGCCTATGGTTGAAACCAATAGTGACATTGCCGCACCCGCCGTATCTGTTGCTACGAAGCAGGATTGCCCGGTTTATCTGGCCAGAAGCATTCAGGGCGTGACACTGTCCGATTCGCCGGCCTGGGTGCAGGCTGCCTTGATGATGGCCGGCATGCGCCCGATCAATGGCATTGTCGATGTGTTGAACTACATCATGCTGGATTTGGGGCAGCCCATGCACGCTTTTGATGCGGATACGCTGGCTGGCGATATTTCGATTCGTTCTGCCCATGACTGCGAGGATTTCGCTGCGCTGGATGGCCGTGAACTGAAACTAAACGCCGGCGATCTGGTAGTCAGCGATACTGAAAACGTCATCGCACTGGCAGGTATCATGGGTTCCGAAGCATCCGGTGTTACTGATGCCACAACGAATATCGTGCTGGAATCCGCCTTTTTCCGCCCTGCCCGCGTCAGCGAAACCCGGCGCATTTATGCCATGGTTTCCGAAGCATCCATGCGTTTTGAACGCGGCGTTGATCCGGCCATGGTAGCAGTGGCTATGCAACGCGCCACGGCCATAATTACTGACTTATTCGGTGGCTCAGCGGGTGACATCACCTTGTGCGGTGATGCAGCGGTGATCAATAACGGGCGTTCGGTCAGCTGCCTGATTTCACGCATCGCGACCCGCCTGGGCGTGGATATTCCCATTTCTGCCGATGCCGTCCTGACTCGCATGGGCTTCGGCGTAAACCGCCATGAAGATCGTCTTGATATCGATATACCTTCATTTCGTCATGATGTGTCGATTCCCGAAGATATGTCGGAGGAATATGCACGCATTATAGGTTTTGATGCGATTCCAGCCATTCTGCCGCCACTGAGCACGATCAGGCCGGATCAGCAGGATCGTTCTATTCACGATGCTGTCACCGGCGGTTTTTTACAGGTGGTGAGCTATGCCTTTATCTCGGCTGACGAACAACGCCTGTTTGTCGCCGATGATGGCCGCGACATTGCTTTGGCCAATCCGATTTCCGATGCCATGAGCCTGATGCGTCGTTCGCCCTGGCCGGGGCTGCTGAGTGTCGCCAAACACAATCTGAACCGCCAGCAGTCGGGCGTTGCGCTGGTGGAACAGGGACGTACATATGTGAAAACTGAAGCCGGACATGATGAAACCAATACGATTGCATGGCTGATGACCGGCCAGATCCAGTCCGATGAATGGCACGGCAATGCACGGCAGACCGACTTCTTCGATCTCAAAGGCGCGGTGGAAACATGGTTATCCTTGCGCGGACTGACAGGTCGCTTTATTGCCGATGATACCATTCAGGGATTGCAGGCCGGGCAGAGCGCAAAGATTCTAATTGGCCGCACCGAGACTGGCTGCATAGGCCGTGTTGATGGCGATATTGCAGACGCTTTTGATATTGATGCGCCCGTATTTCTAGCTAATATCAATCTGGACAAACTGCCTGCAGGCAAGCAGGCGAAGTTTGCGCCATTGCCGGAATTCCCTGCCGTGGAACGCGATCTGGTTTTCCTGTTTGACCGGGGAACATCTTCCGATGCCATCCTTAATGCAGTGAAAAGCAGCGCAGGTAAATTACTGGCCGATGCCTGCATTTTCGACCTGTACGCTGGCAAGGGTGTACCGGATGGCAAAGTCAGCCTGGGTATTCGTTTCGCGCTACAGGATACCAAACGCACCCTGACGCAGGAAGATTCCGATGCAGCCTCAAATGCGATCATCGCAGCCATGGACAAACGCTTCGGCGCTTCGCTCCGAGGCTGAGTATTTGACGCAGATGGACACCTATTTTCGCGGATTAAGAACATATCTGCGTTCACAAGGTGAATGTCGCTCGCGACAGAGAAGGTGCCCTGGAGCATCTGCGTCTAAATATTATGTTAGCCGGAGTTGACGAAGTAGGCCGCGGGCCGCTGGCGGGGCCAGTGGTGACGGCGGCGGTGATACTATCTCCTGATGATCCGTATCTGGGTAAATATCGCGACTCCAAGAAAGTGGCTGAGAAGAAACGGCTCAAGCTCTACCACCATATCCGCCAACATGCTGTAGCTTATTCGGTTTCAATGGCGACGATAGACGAGATTGATCAGCTCAATATTCTGCACGCGACGATGTTATCTATGCGTCGATCCGTTGAAGGATTGGCTGTGATCCCTGCCAAAGTGCTGGTCGATGGCAATCGTATTCCCGATTTGGCCGTGCCTGCCGAAGCCATTATCGGTGGCGATGATTCGGTGCAGGAAATCGCAGCGGCCTCGATTGTCGCCAAGGTGATCCGTGATCGCATGATGGCAATGTTTGATGTGCAGCACCCTGGCTACCAGTTCTCAAAGCATAAAGGTTACGGCACCAAGGTACACATGGATGCATTACGGGAATACGGTCCATGCCCCATCCATCGAAAATCCTTCGCCCCGATAGCTAAACTGCTGGGGCGATGATGCGTTGGGCGTGAGGTGTAAGGCGTGGTTTTCCCTGCCCCCTCACACCTGCCCCCTCACGAATCATAAAATATAACGTGAAAGATCTTCGTCTTCGCAGATTTCACCCAGCTGATCGCGGACATATTCGGCATCGACATGGACTTTTTCACCACTGCGATCCGAAGCTTCAAAGCTGATATTTTCCAGCACGCGTTCCAGCAATGTATGCAGACGACGCGCGCCGATGTTCTCGGTTTTTTCATTCACCAGCACCGCAATACGAGCTAGTTCGGAGATGCCGTCTTCGCCAAATTCTATACTGACATTCTCGGCATCCAGCAGCGCTATATATTGCCTCGTCAGTGAAGACTCCGGCTCAACCAGAATACGGCGAAATTCTTCTTCGCCCAAAGCGCTCAGATTCACCCGGATCGGGAAACGCCCCTGCAACTCCGGAATCAGATCGGATGGCTTTGCCAGATGGAATGCGCCGGATGCAATAAACAACACATGATCGGTTTTGATATGGCCATAGCGGGTATTGACAGTCGTGCCTTCAACCAACGGCAGCAGATCACGTTGAACTCCCTCACGAGATACTTCGCCGCCGGATGCTCCCGGGCCGCTGCGATGGGTGATTTTATCCATTTCATCGAGGAAAACGATACCGTCATTTTCGGCCCGTTTGATTGCTTCATCCTTGATGGCATCCTGATCAAGCATGCGATCGGCTTCCTGCTGCTGAATTACTTTCAACGCATCGGATACGTTCATGCGTTTGCTGGTCTTTTGTTTGCCCATCATATTGCCCAGCATGTCTTGCAGATCAATCGCATCTGAGCCCTGACCGCTAAACATTTGCATGACCGGCGTGTGTTGCTGCGGTTCCACATCAATTTCAACCTGCCGACCATCCAGTTCACCCAGACGTAATTTATGGCGCATTTTTTCACGTGATTCATTCGATGCCGCATTGGCATCGCTGTTATGCGGGCCATTGGGAGCGACCGGATGCGGAATCAGAATATCCAATAACTTATCCTCAGCCACTTTTTCAGCCTTGGTTCGCACCCGTGCCAGATGTTCTTCTCGCAGGATTTTGATGGCCGTATCAACCAGATCGCGGATAATGGTTTCCACATCGCGCCCGACATAGCCGACTTCGGTAAATTTGGTGGCTTCGATCTTGATAAAAGGCGCATTGGCCAGTCGTGCCAGCCGGCGTGCAATTTCGGTTTTACCGACACCGGTGGGGCCAATCATCAGGATATTTTTGGGCGTGATCTCCTCGCGCATGGGCGATGGCACTTGCTGGCGCCGCCAGCGGTTGCGTAGCGCAATAGCGACGGCGCGCTTGGCATCGTCCTGACCGACGATGTAGCGATCGAGTTCTGAAATAATTTCGCGTGGGGTCATGGTCTGGCTCACGTTTACGACTCCTTGGGGATGGTTTCGATGGTGATATTGGTATTGGTATAAATACAGATATTTGCGGCGATTAACATCGCTTCGCGGGTGGCATCAGCGGCGCTTAAATCACTGTGATTAAGCAGGGCAGTTGCCGCAGCCTTGGCATAACCGGCGCCCGAACCGATGGAAGCGACGCCGTCATCCGGCTCCAGCACATCGCCGTTACCGGAAATCAGCAGGGTATTATCTTTATCAGCGACGATCATCATCGCCTCAAGCTGACGCAGATATTTATCGGTGCGCCAGTCCTTGGCCAGCGCTACAGCGGCTCTTAACAGGCTGCCGCCATGTTCATCGAGCTTGGCTTCAAAGCGTTCAAACAGATTCATGGCATCGGCAGTCGAGCCGGCAAATCCGGTCAGAATGGCACCATCGCGAATAGTACGTACCTTGCGGCCACCGTGTTTAACGACGGTATCGCCCAGCGTCACCTGCCCATCGCCGCCAATGGCGACTTCGCCGTTTTTACGGACGCAGCATATTGTGGTTCCCAGCATGGTGATTTTTCCCATGGCGCACCTCACATCAGTATCAATCCAATATCATCAGAAGTCGGCTGACTCTATATGTGAATCTATTGCGCGCCAGTATTCTAAACAGACGATTAAGGGATTGACGAAAGGGTTATGGATGCCTATTGTCCGCCGCCTTCGCATGAAGGCTTGAATAACGGGGCGTAGCGCAGCCTGGTAGCGCATCTGGTTTGGGACCAGAGGGTCG
>CAYUBK010000122.1:0-6527 GCA_964442955.1 uncultured Zetaproteobacteria bacterium
GTCGGCTTGGATTTCATCTCGCCAGCCGATGCGATATACGGCACCAGCGTCAGGTGAATATAAGCGGTATTTCGCTTACCCAGATCAAAACGCAGTTGGCGAATGGCTTCCAGAAACGGCTGCGATTCGATATCGCCGACGGTGCCGCCAATTTCGACCAGGGCAATATCCACATCTTCAGAACGCAGCGACAACACGGCATTTTTAATGGCATCAGTGATATGCGGAATCACCTGCACAGTCGCGCCCAGATAATCGCCGCGCCGTTCGCGCCGAATCACCGACTCGTAAATTCGGCCTGTCGTATAGTTGGAGCGTTTGGACATATTGGCATGGGTGAAACGCTCATAATGACCGAGATCAAGATCGGTTTCGGTACCATCGTCGGTAACAAACACTTCACCATGCTGGAACGGACTCATGGTGCCGGGATCGACATTGATATAGGGGTCGAGTTTCTGCATGGTAACACGCAGACCACGCGCTTCAAACAGCGCTGCAAGGCTTGCTGCTGCAATGCCTTTTCCGAGCGACGACACTACCCCGCCGGTAACAAAAACAAACTTGGTTTCTTTATTCATGACGGGGCGGGACAGTAGCAGATCAAATCTGTCGATACCAGTTCCCAAAACTATTTCTTTCACACCAACCGCACACCAACAAAGATAAACAATTCTTGTTTGACATTCTGAGTCAAAGTGTCTATAAAGACGGTATATGTGAGGCGCATATGGAAGTGATCTCTAAGAATATCTCTGAATCACCTGTACATGTCACATTATGCTAAATGCGCATAATACTGATTGCGTGAGGGGCGCATGGTTTTGAACTGCAGATACACCCCTGATTCATTAACGCCGTGTAATGGTACAGCGCCCGCTCTATGTGACATTTCAGAACCACTTTTGTCTATACATAAAGCTGCAGACTCAGAACGTTGCAAGATTACATCGAATACAGAGTCACCGATGGTATCCCAAACAGAATTAACGCTTAAAAATTCTATTTTATCACTGCTAGTAACTGCTAAAACCGGATCATACTTTCTTACTATACTTGTCATCATCCTATGTTCATACACCGTCCCTTATGCCGAAGCTGAACCATCATTTTCATCACAGATCCAACAACTTCAAAAAAACATAAACAAGGCAGGCGAGGATATCTCAAGAGCATCCCACTCTGGGACGCAGGATGACTTCGATGACCTTAGTGACCGACTTGATAAACTAACCAACAAGGTAACCGACCTTCAGGCAAAAATAAGAAAAGCGCGCAATACTTCCAACCAAACAGCTGATGATGCTCAGAGTCTGTATTGGGACATACAAGACCTTCGCGAAAAGTTACGTGATCTCACTGCCAAAGGGCCGACCGAACACTGTAAAAGCCTGGTAAAAGACCCCGGCGATTTTCCCAGTATGCCTAAAGCTAAAAACATCCATCATCTTGAGAAATTTTATAAGAGACAAGTTCAATACAAGCTAACCCCATATTACATCATTCGCCATGGAACGCTTTTGGAAAGACAGAAGACAAAACTTTTCACAATAACCAAAACATGGAAAGGAAAAAAAACCATTACCCCTGAAGGGAAATGTAACACGCTGGAATCCACCCCAACTTATGTGCAAAAAACCGATGTAATATTATTTAAAGAACGCTATAACATTGATTTTACCGTCCACAAGGTTGCCGATGTAGAGGGCTTTGTAATGGGTATACTCAAGCTTACGTCCTTTGGAGTGGGGAAGCTTGGATTAACTCTAGCGGGAATTGCTGACGACGTTGCCCAATCTGATTATGGAAAAGCAGGTAATGCTGTAATTTCTTTTGCCGGCAAAAAAGTAAGAGGTAAAGTAATTAGCAAAGCCGCAGGCAAAAGTATTGACACATCCGCTTGGCTCTTGGGGCTCATGAAGGATGAGGTAAAGAAATCAGAGATAGCTTCTCCGACAAGAAGGATAAAAGTTGAAAACCATAAAGGAACATTTACAAAAAATGGATATATCCATATCCATGGCGAAGTGACTGTTTATACAAAAACCTGCGAAATTGCGCATGACCCTGTCGTCACATACAAGCGCACGATTGTCATAGGAGACTGTCCCGATGAGGCTATTCCTCCCATCACCGTAGACAGCGGTCAGTGGTGCAGTTACTGGCCATGGGAGTTGCCGGGCGGCGTATTCACGCCTGGTGGTACCCCCCCGGGGAACCCGTTCACTCCTGGTGGCTGGGTTCCTCCCCCCAACCACCTTCCTCCCGGCATTTTTATTCCGGATGGAAACCCTTTCATTCCGGAACACGTCAATACTCCCGAGCATAAAAAACATCCGAGGCATACGCCGGAGCATAAACCGAAGCAGCCCCCGACCACCTATGTGAAGGTGAAGCAGTCGGTGATCGAGAACGGTAAAATGCACTCTAAACCAGTCGCAGGTGCGCAATTTAAATTAAGTTCTCTGGCGCCAGACCTGCCTGTTGCCGGAAACAAGAAAAATGATGCCGGGTTCGATCAAGATCCTGTGCAAGGTGTCAGTGATAAAAATGGAGACATCATTCTTGATGGTAAAGGGAGCGATAAAATATCCCGATCCGAATCACCATCTGTCGCCAGTTTGTTTGATACGATTGGTGGTATCGACGAAGCAGTTGCCGCGCCACGACGCAGAACTGCACGCAACACGTTGCAAGTCACCATCCCCTCCATCAAGAGCTATATTATCCGCATCAAGATAAACAGGAATAAACGAAATTGGAAAAATCCATCCAGCCATTTGAATAAAAAGGCAGCAAAATATGTTGTCCGATCCTGGATCGCGGGCAATATCCTATACGCCGTGGTGGCCGTCCCAAGGCATGCGGGAGATATCCAATGAACCGTTTAATGAGAATCATACCCATGCTTGGCGTACTCGCTGGCACGACATTTGCAGGATCACCGCAAGCCCAGACCATCATGCCAGGTTTTTTTGAAGGGCCGGGTGTGCTCAGCGTTGAAGAAAACTATTGCCGCGACAAAGCGCCCGGCATGCCGAAAGACTACCACTACAAAAAGAAGGGTAGCTGGGGTCAACGCTACGACGACCAGTGGGGCATCAAGCGTATCGGTTTTACATCGGATCGAAAGTCGGCATGGCGTATTGAAGCTGGAACCAGACACCCTGTCATAGTTGCTATCATTGATACCGGTCTGGACTGGAATCACAAAGATTTTGACTGGAAAAACATCTGGAAAAATACCGGAGAAATCCCCAACAACGGCAAGGATGATGACCGCAACGGCTTCATTGATGATGTCATTGGCTGGAACTTTGTCGGCAATAATAATAAACCATGGGATGATGACGGCCACGGCACTTTTGTTGCCGGTATTATTGCCGCCGCACACAACAAAATTGGTATCTCCGGCATCAATCCGGGCGCAAAAATCATGGTGCTCAAGGCACTCAATGCCTTCGGGCATACGCGTGCTTCCAATGTGGCTCAGGCCATCTTTTATGCTGCCAACAATGGAGCACAGGTCATCAACATCAGCGTTGGTGGCAAACATATGACCAAAACCGAACAGGATGCCGTGGACTATGCCTGGAAGAAAGGGGCAGTGGTGATTATGGCGGCAGGCAATGAGGCAAAGGATACAGCCGACTATTCCTCCGGCATGAATCACCTGATCACAGTGGCAGCCACCGATACTGACGACAAGCGAGTCGGCTTTTCTAACTGGGGGCAAGGCGTCGATATTGCTGCACCCGGCATGGATATCCTCAGTCTCAGAGCCCGCAGAACCGACCTGATGGCTGGCATTCAGGATGTGAAATACACCATTGGCGATGCCTATGTGGGCAAGGATAAGCGCTATTTCAGAGCTGGAGGCACTTCATTTGCGGCACCGATGGTCACCGGCACAGCATCGTTGATCTGGGCGCACAATCGCAAGCTCTCAAATAAACAGGTGAAAAATATGCTGTTGAATTCAGCCAGGGATATCGAAACTCCCGGCTGGGATCAGTTAACCGGCTACGGGCTGCTCGATGCCCGTGCAGCACTCACGGCTAACCCGAACTATTTTACCACTGCAAAGATCAGCACAATCAATCCAACCCGGAAAAATGGCAAAGTTGTTATTGAAGTAAAAGGTAGTAGCAGCAGTTCAGACTATCGTGATGCATGGCTGGAGTTGGGCTTTGGCGAAACACCTAAAAAATGGATCAAGGTCAGTGGCTCAATTGCCAATGGTGCTAAGCATACGATTCTTGCCGACATTGATGCAAAACATGTCACCAAACAGGGGAAATGGACGGTTCGACTCATTGTCAAAACCAGAAAACATGGAAGCATGGAATCCAGAGGAAGCATGGACATCAATTGATGAATCATGCTTCACGCGAGCCCTGTTACCAGCACCGGCTGAAAAGCCCGCCTGAAAAGCCCATCTGAGAAGGAGTTGATATGAATTCACGTATATTTCTTGCCTTGATTGCCACTTCTCTCATTGTCGGCGCTCAAAATTCCAGCGCCATCGTACATGATGCTTCAATCAGTGGCGGCCCGCCCAGCTCAAAAATCACATTGTTTGGCGCTGATGATGCACAGGCTGCAAATGAAGGCGGCGCAAGCATTAAACCGAAACAGGGTCATAAAAAAACACCAAAAGAAAAAACGGGAACAGTGGTTCAAACCGATGATAGCGGCCAGTTTCATTTCAGCTGCATCGATGGCCAGCGCTATCGCATCGACCGCAACGATGGTAAGGAATTCGACTCCTTTATCTGTAGAGACGGGGGTCTGGTCTGCCTAGCTGATGCCAATGCAGTTACCCGACCGTATATATATGATATACCAAAAGGGAACCAAGCCGGCGAGGAAGTGAAAGATACGGCGAGCGGTTTTGCCAAAAGCATGATGGGTATGGGCGGCGGCGGATTCGGCATGGGTAGTAGCGGATTCGGCATGGCTGGCCGTGGCGGCGGTAGACATAGCGGCGCATCGATGATTAAAAAACCGCGTGGTTCATGGCAACGATTCTCTTCCGGTGATACCGGCATTGAAATGCTGGGCTGGGTTTATAACCCGCACAGCAAACGGAAAAACCCTGAAATTCGCATTGGCGTGCGCGTAAAAGATTCGCCGGATCAGGGAGCGCCGCATCAGATGATCCTGCAACATCAGAGTGGTCGCCTGCTAATGCCGATTGGCTATATGGTTTTCGAAATTTGGGTGCACTGGAAACTCACCATCACCATTACCAGAGAATCCTACGTGGACGGTGAATTAGTCAGCCGCAGCGTCACCCGCTCATCCTATTCATGGAAAGAGTTGATGGAACGCTATTCAGCTATTTTCACGCTACCCGCCATATGGGAGCAGCTTGGTGGTGATAATCCGAAGGCCTTTGGTAAATTCAGAGGTATTCTGGCGCAATTCCCCTTACCGGAAAACTTCAACCCTGCCGAGTGGTCGCTGGTTACGCACATCACCTCCAAGGCCAGAGCCAATGAAATTCCCTCTTCGATCTGGAATATAGCAACTGACCGACGAAAAAATCCGGTAAGGGACAATACAGAGGTATTATTAACCGTCCCCTTCATCTCAAATCTGTCATTCAACCCAAAGAAGAAAAAAGACCTTTTCTTTACAGCGCCAGCAGACCATCGCACGTTTTATCAACAAAGCCATGGCTGCCCATTCCAACCACTCAGGTTACCTGCACCGGGATGATACAGATGCAAAGTAATCCCCCACAAATTACTGCGTACAATTCGGTTTGACTAACATACACTGTTATCTGTAAATTCTGCTATGTGATACAAACATGTCAGATAATTAGAACCATTGTCTTCGTGCCTGAAAATGGCTGATATTTATATTGGCCTCGATGTCGGGTCGACCACAGTCAAGGCCGTAGCTGTTGACCCTCGGAGCAATCTCATACTATGGCATGATTACAGGCGACATCACACCAGACAGGCTCAATCAGTGCTGGAGTTTCTGCGGGAGATTCGTGCTGTCTTACCTGAAGTGGAAGAGCATGAGTTTCGGATTTTTATTACGGGTTCCGGTGCCAGCTCAATTGCCCCGCTAGTCGGAGCCCGCATTGTACAAGAGGTGAATGCAGTCACCATTGCTGTCGAGGCATTGTGCCCTGATGCTGGCAGTGTCATTGAAATTGGTGGACAAGATGCCAAAATCATTATTTTCAAAACCTGCCCTGACTCAGGTGAACGACAAAGCATTGCCAGCATGAATGATAAGTGCGCCTCAGGAACAGGTGCGACGATTGATAAATGTCTGCTCAAGGTTGGCATGTCTGAATATCAGCTAAAGCAACTGCAATTCAACCCGGATCAATTGCATCATGTAGCAGCCAAGTGAGGCGTATTTGCTGAAACAGATATCGTCAACCTGCTCAAAAGCGGTATCCCTGCTTCAGAAATCATGTGCTCGCTGGCCGATGCCATTGTCATGCAGAATTTAGCGGTGCTGGCACGCGGCAACACACTTAAAGACAAGGTGGTATTGCT
>CAYUBK010000123.1:0-6513 GCA_964442955.1 uncultured Zetaproteobacteria bacterium
CATGCGCCACTGCTACGCATGCAATTGGAGAGGCCTATGAAATCATTTGCAGTGGCAAGGCTGATGCGATGATTGCCGGAGGTACGGAAGCCTGTATCTGTGAGCTCGCCGTGGGTGGGTTCAGTGCATCTCGTGCCCTGTCAACTCACAATGATGAGCCGGAACGTGCATCCCGCCCGTGGGATGTGGATCGTGACGGATTTGTTATGGGTGAAGGCGCAGGCATCCTGATGCTGGAGTCGCTGGAAACAGCCAAAGCGCGTGGCGCGAATATTCTGGCTGAGATTTCCGGTTTCGGTATGTCTTCTGATGCATACCATATCACAACGCCATCGCCTCGGGGTGAAGGTGGTGGTCGTTGCATGAAGATGGCTCTGGATAGTGCCGGCTTGAATCCGGAAGATGTTGATTATATCAATGCCCATGGAACCTCAACACCGGCCGGTGATATTTGTGAAACGCAGGGTATCCAGGATGCCTTCGGAGCGCATGCTGGCAAGTTGATGGTATCTTCGAGCAAATCGATGACTGGGCATCTGCTTGGTGCTGCTGGCGGTATTGAAGCTGCATTCTCGGTGCTGGCTCTACACAACGGGATTGTTCCACCTACCATCAATCTGGAAAATCAGGATCCTGAGTGTCCGCTGGATTATGTTCCGAATCAGGCGCGTGACGTCGATATCAACGTGGCGATTTCCAATTCGTTCGGATTTGGCGGAACGAATGCATCAGTCGTCATACGTAAATTCGACTGATTGCATAGCCACCTGGTCCAGGTCATGCTGACGTGATTTTCCGCGTCTTATCAAACAAAGGCCGTAAGCTTTCCGCTTACGGCCTTTTTTCATCATATCCCGATCAATTTGCCGCCATTCTGGAAGACCCGACCGAACAAGGACGGCAGTTTGTTGTTTCCCGACAAGGCCGGAGAGATGTATTGCTACAACATGCCACAGAGCATCAGGTTCATAGTTTTTTTAAGTGCTGGAAGGTTGCGGTGGGTGAACCCGTACAGGGCTCTCCGGCGATTCGTTGTCTGGTTTACGCAGCATACGAAGCAGGCGGGTTGATAGAGGATTTGCCCGAGCCGAAAACAGCCGTGCCGGGGCCGGTGCTGTGGACGCTGTATCCGGATTTCTCATTTTGCTTTGATGCACAATCAATCTACCTGGCTGCCAGCAATGAGCAGTCATTGCATACCGCACTCAGTCTGCTTGAACAGGCGCAGCCAACCGTTTTAGCGATGCCGCCGTTCAGGCAGGGACAGCAACGAGTGACACCGGCAAGTCAATACATGCAGGCTGTTCAGCAGGTAAAAAACTACATTGCAGCAGGGGATATATTTCAGGCCAATATCGCCCGTTTCTGGTCTGTGCCATGCGAAGGCGAAATTCTGACAGCATTGTATGATCGTTTACGACAGGTGAATTCGGCGCCGTTCTCATCGTTTGCGCATATCGATTCCGATGCCGGCGATTTATCTCTGATTTCGGCATCGCCTGAGCGACTGTTTCGTATTCATGCCGATGGAGAAGTGGATACCAGGCCGATTGCCGGCACCAGAAGGCGTGCGGAAGGTGGCGAAGATGATTTACTCAGGGCTGAGTTGCTATTGTCGGAAAAAGAGCGCGCAGAACATATCATGCTCGTTGATCTGGAACGCAACGATCTGGGGCGCGTGTGCAGGCCGGGAACAGTGGAAGTGAATGAACGCATGGCAGTCGAACAATACGCCACGGTACAACACATCGTGTCCAATGTGCGAGGGTGCCTGCAAGAAGGTAAAGATGTAGTGGATGTTTTCAGGGCGATGTTTCCCGGCGGCACGATTACCGGCTGCCCCAAGGTGCGCTGCATGGAAATTATCCATGAGCTCGAGCATAACGCACGCGGCCCCTATACCGGCGGCCTGGGTTATATCGCCTGGGACGGATCGGCTGATATGAATATCCTGATTCGCACCTTCTGGCACTATGAAAGCCAGCTATGCTGGGCGGCCGGAGCGGGCATCGTGGCTGATTCCGATCCCGAACACGAATTGATAGAAACTGAACACAAAGCCGCCGGTCTGCTTAGGGCGATGCTGCCTGATGACATAATGAAGTGATGGAGTGAACATGCAAAAAATGGCGCAACATATCGTAGCACACCGCGCATTTGAATATTTTATTATCGGTATCATTCTGCTCAGTGCGATACTGATCGGGCTGGAAACATCGGATGATCTAATGGCCGGCTATGGCCATATTATTCAATGGGGTAACCGCTTTGTGCTGGCGATTTTCATTCTCGAAGCGGCGTTGAAAATGTATGCGGTGGCACCAAAACTGAAATTGTATTTCGGTAGCGGTTGGAATGTGTTTGATTTCACCATCGTTTTGCTGGCACTGTTGCCGAGCACGGGTGAGTTGGCGATGTTGGCCAGGCTGGCTCGTTTGCTGCGGGTATTACGCCTGATTTCAGTGATTCCGGAATTGAGGCTGATTGTGGCGACGCTGATGCGTTCGATTCCCAGTATGGGGAATATCATCCTGTTGATGAGTGTTATTTTTTACATTTATGCTGTCGCCGGACAGCAGCTGTTCCATACGCACGATCCGGAACACTGGGACAATATCGGCATTTCATTATTGACGCTGTTCCGCATTGTGACGTTGGAGGACTGGACGGATGTGATGTACACGGCCATGGAAATCAGCCCGTATATGTGGATTTATTTCGTATCGTTCGTGATGATGGGAACCTTTGTGATTATCAACCTGTTTATTGCCGTGGTGATCAATAATCTGGATGAAGCCAAGGAAGAGCGTTTGGCAGAGTTACAGCAGACGCCGACCAAACAGGAGATAATGCGTGAACTGGATCAGACCATGCGGGCGATGCAGAAGTTGCGCATTCAGCTGGCGCAGGCTGAACAGGACAGGGCGGACTGACTCAATCTGTAGTCTTATCGATTTGATAGAGCGCATTCATGCGTCGGATAATCTGGGGTAAGACATTCATGCGGGATCGATCCAGATGCATGCGCAGTCGGGGCAGGTGATCATAGCAACGGTCATCCGATTTGGGCCATTGGAATACCTGCTCAATATTCCCATCACTGAGTACATCGGAAAACTCCGCATTCAGCCGTTTGAGGGCGTCATTGGATAACGGGTTGATCAGGCGCAGAAGGATGCATTTTCCAACATAGCGAAAGCTGTGATAATTCAGGTAGAAATCACGAATATGGTTCACAGTGGCATCAATACTATCAGTGTGATAAAGCAGATGACTATCTTCCGAGTCAATGAGTCCGTCTTTCACCAGTCGCCGGATCCATGATTTCATGAACGGGCCCCAGAAATCATCGCCGGGCGCCTCCAGCATCACCACTGGCAGGGGCGGATTGCGGCCAGTTTGAATCAGCGTCAGGGTTTCAAAGGTTTCATCCAGCGTGCCAAAACCGCCCGGTGTGAGTACGACGGCATTGCTTTCCTTGAGGAAAAATACCTTGCGCGTAAAAAAGTACTGGCAATAAAAATGGCGTGGTGAATCGATCATGACCGGGTTGGGTTGCTGTTCCATCGGCAGGTTGATATTGATAGCGAAAGAGTTCTTTTCACCGGCACCTTCATTGGCCGCCTGCATCATGCCGCCGCCGCCGCCGGTGATAATCATAAAGCCGGCATCTTTCAGTGCTTCAGCACAAGCACGCGCCTGCTCATAGCGCGGATGATCGGTGGGCGTTCTGGCTGAGCCGAAAACAGCCACCTTACGGCAGTCTTGATAGGGGCTGAATACATCCAGCCCCTGTCGCAGTTCAGCCAGCATTTTGGACAGCATTTTAATATCCACATTGTCATAGCCGCCGGATACCAGTTGCAATGTTTCAAGCAGTAAAGCCCGTTTATAGGGAGAGTCGTGATCAAAACCGGCAAGCAGGTTTTGCGCCTGGTTACGGATGGGTTCCGGCAGATCGCCAATGCTGATTGGCTCGTTCACAGGCCGCTGCTCAAGACTTATTTCGGCGCATTGATCACCACGTCAATACGTCGGTTCATGGCGCGCCCCTGTTTGAATTCATTGCTGGCAATTGGACGTACTTCGCCATAACCCAGCGCTTTTAAGCGGGTCGCATCTGCGCCGGCAGAGATGAGAAAGTCACGCACTGCTTCAGCCCGCTTCAAAGATAATACTTGATTGGCCTTGACTTCGCCCCGGCTGTCGGTGTGTCCTTCGATATTCAGACCGCGCTCCTGATATATATCCATGGCCTGTTTTAATCGACCTAGCATATCGAAATATTTCGAGCCGATTTTGCTTCTGCCAGAGTGAAATTTCAGCGATGAGAGGCGGATCAGCAACGAGCCATCGAGATTGACCAGAATCTCCACCTCACCCTTTCTGAAAAGCTTGCGCAGTTGTTGCTGGCGCTTTTTCTCAAAGGTTTCACGCTCCAGCTTGATTTTGAAGGCTTCCTTGATTTGCGAGAGTTGGCTCTGCTGCACCTGATTCATTTCATCGGTTTGTGCTGCCAGCTTGTTTTGTAGCTGCTGTTTATATTCCGATGCCAGTCGGGTCAGATCCTGTTGGTGGGCCTGACGTTCATCGGCCAGATCCTGGTTGAGTTTTTTCACGGCGCGCAACAAATTATTGTCGGCGATATCGGTAAGCATGACATTGGATTGTTTGCTGATACCCAGTTCATTGGCCAGCTTTAGTTTCAATTCTCTCGTTCTGAGGACAAGTTCCTCATGACTGCTGCTCTTTTTGCGCCATGCTTTCACCTGTTCGGCCACATGCCTGGATTCACGAGCCAGATATAAGCCGTCTTCGGGGTGGTGGGGCGGGTTTCGGGTTTTACCCTGTGTGAAGGCTTCCAGCTCAGCCAGTTTGTCCTTGGCCGCCTGGTAGATGCGCGGGGCATAGCGTTTGGCATTGGTGTTGGCTGCTTTGCCGATAACGCTGGCGGTCATCTCAGTCAGCCAGGGCAGTGTTTGATCCATCACCTGCTTGTAAAGCATCGCGGCTTCATCGGCATGATTACTGGTTTGATTCAGCGCTCCCTGCTCATGCGTTTCAACGGCCAGTGTAAATTCGCGTGATGCACCTTTCATCAACTGCGATGGCGATATGTCTCTTGCGGACTGGCCGGATGATGCGATAATTTCAGTAATAGCAGTGGCATCATGACGCAGACTCAATAAGTCGGCAAAGCGCTGCTTGAAGTCTGCTGCAGTTTGTCTGGCTTCAGCCAGCGTTTCGGCAGCCTTGGCCAGGGCCGTATCGGTGTCCTGCTGATTGTGCTTGTCGATTGCAAGCATGGCGGCACCCATAAAGGCTTCGGCGCGCTGTACGGTTTGCGGTGCAAATCGATGCTCTTCACTATGCTTGAATGCTGAAATCTGTTGTTGCAGGAGTTGCTGATTATTATTGTCGGCAGCCAGTAATGAGGTGCTGAACAGCAGTGCAGACAGCAGCGTAAAAAATAGAAGTCGATATTTAGCCAAGGTTTAACATCCTTTCGAGCGATAGTCTGGCCCAGCGTTTTTGCTGTTGGGGTACTTTGATCTGATTGCTAATGCGCTGTTGACCATGCAGGGCATCGCGAACCGAGCTTAGCGCTGCGCACAGGTGTTGCGGGTCGGTGCGGAACATGGTCGAGCACATGCACACCATGGGTGAGAGAAACCAGATCGGTTTGTCCGGGAACTGAATGCGCAGGCGATTGACCAGATTGAGTTCCGTAGCGATGGCAAACTTACTGCCAGCTGGGGCTGCTGATACATGTTTGATAATCATTTCGGTGGAGCCGATAAAATCGGATACTTCACAGACGGCGCGAGAACATTCCGGATGAGCCAGTATTTCTATGCCGGCATGGTTTCGGCGCATGGTTTCGGCATGTTCCGGTTTGAATAGCTGATGCACCGAGCAGAAGCCTTTCCACAGAATCAGGCGGGCTTTTTCAATCGCTTCCGGCGTGTTGCCACCGAGCGGCTGGAACGGATCCCAGATAATCATATCCGAGTCCGGCACGCCCATGGCCACAGCGGTATTTTCGCCCAGATACTGATCGGGGAAAAAGAGGATTTTTTCACGGTTGCCCCAGCTCCATTCGAGAATTTTGCGGGCATTGCCCGAGGTGCAGACGATACCGCCATGTTCGCCGCAAAACGATTTCAGGCTGGCGGTGGAGTTGATATAGGTGACCGGCGTAACGCACTCGTCCGGATTGATGACTGCGGAGACTTCTGCCCAGCAGCGGTTTACCTGTTCATCATCGGCCATATCGGCCATCGAGCAGCCGGCAGCCAGGTCGGGGAGGATGACGGTTTGCGTATCGCTGGTCAGGATATCGGCAGTTTCAGCCATAAAATGTACGCCACAGAAGATAATATAGGGCGCGCTGGTTGCTGCCGCCTGTTGCGATAATTTGAGCGAATCGCCGCTGACATCGGCGAATGCGAACACTTCCTCGCGCTGATAATGATGGCCGAGAATAAGCACCTGATCACCGAGTTCGGCTTT
>CAYUBK010000124.1:0-6490 GCA_964442955.1 uncultured Zetaproteobacteria bacterium
CCCAATGAAATCAGAGAAAATATCGAATCATTGAGTTTTCACACAGCCTGGGCCGGTTGGAACATTAACGGTGATCCCGCAGGGTGAGTCGTCGGGTTGCTCTGCGTTTTTGGGTGGGGCATGGTAACCATTCTGATCCAATAGATAGCACGCTTTCGCATGCTGAAAGCAGAAAAAGGGAGGGCGCTTGCCCTCCCTTTTTTGTTGCTCTGTGCGCGCTATGCGCTGAAACAGCGGTTAGCGCGGCAGGGTAGTTGTTCCTGTCAGATATTCATCCACGGCGCGGGCGCACTGGCGGCCTTCGCGGATGGCCCAGACGACCAGCGACTGGCCACGGCGCATATCACCGGCGGTAAATACTTTGTCGATGCTGGTGGTGTAATCCTGATCGTTGGCGGCGACATTGCCACGTCCGTCCTTCTCCACGCCCAGCTCTTCGAGCATGCCTTCATGCACTGGATGCACAAAGCCCATCGCCAGCGTAATTAACTGGGCTGGCAGTTCAAATTCAGAGCCTTTGATTTCGTTCAGTTTCCACTGGCCGTTTTCCTGTTTCCACTCCACGCGTACGCATTCGATAGCGCTTACATTGCCATCGTCATCGCCGATGAAGCGTTTGGTGGACACTTCCCAATCACGATCGCAACCTTCTTCCTGCGAAGTGGAGGTGCGCAGCTTCATCGGCCAGTTCGGCCAGGTGGTCAGTTTGTTCGGAGTTTCTTCCGGCCTGGGCAGGATTTCCAGTTGAGTGACCGATTCAGCACCGTGACGGTTGGAAGTGCCGATACAGTCGGAACCGGTATCGCCGCCGCCGATGACAACCACATGTTTACCTGCAGCGCTCACAAACTCTTCGTCAGGGATATCATCGCCCAATACGCGGCGGGTGTTTTTGGTCAGGAACTCCATTGCGAAGTGAATGCCATTCAAATCGCGCCCTGGCACTGGTAAATCACGCGGTTTTTCAGAGCCGCCAGATAGCACCACGGCATCGAAATCATTGAGCAATTCTTTGGCCGAGACATTGCCGCCAACATGCGAATTGACGCGGAACTCCACCCCCTCGGCGCGCATCTGTGCCATGCGGCGATCAATAACAGACTTATCAAACTTGAAATTCGGGATGCCGTAACGCATCAGGCCTCCGATGCGGTTGTTTTTTTCGAACACCACCACATCATGACCGGCACGGGCTAACTGTTGGGCTGCAGCCATGCCGGCAGGACCGGAGCCGATAATGGCGACACGCTTGCCTGTTTTGACATCGGCAATCTGCGGCGTGATCCAGCCATTCTCCCAGCCTCTTTCTACGATGGACAGTTCGATATTTTTAATCGAGACGGCATCGCCGATCAGGTTGACGGTACACGCTTCCTCGCATGGGGCGGGGCAGATGCGACCGGTGAATTCCGGAAAGTTGTTGGTTGAATGCAGAATATCCAACGCCTCATGCCAGTTGCCGCGATAGACCGCATCATTCCATTCCGGAATAATATTGTTGATCGGACAACCGTTGTGGCAAAACGGAATGCCGCAATCCATACAGCGCGCGCCCTGCGTGGCCATATCTTCCGGCAGTTTATAGAATTCCTTATAATGCAGAATACGGTCAGCGACCGGCGCATAACTCAGGTTTTCGCGCTCAAACTCCTTGAATCCGGTTGCCTTACCCATGGGCTGTCTCCTTTGCTGCAGCGGCGGTTTGTTCTGCTTCGACTTCGGCCATGGCGCGGCGATAATCGACAGGAATGATTTTCACAAATTGGCCAACAAAATCATTCCAGTTGTCGAGAATGTTTTTTCCAACGCCGGAGTTGGTATAATGCACATGCCGTCCGATCAACGTGCGCACAATCTGCTGGTCATTCTGCGATAACGAATGTTTGATATCGACACGGCCATGCGTTTCCAGATCAGGCCCCTGATGGTCCAGCTCTTCCAGCGCATCGGCTTCAGAAGCAATCGCTTCCAGTGCTACCTGCGCCATATTACACCGGCTCTCGAATGTACCATCCTGATCCAGCACATAAGCGATGCCGCCGGACATGCCGGCAGCGAAGTTGCGCCCTGTATCACCAAGCACGATAACCGTACCGCCGGTCATATACTCACAACCATGATCACCAACGCCTTCAACAACCGCTACCGCACCGGAATTGCGCACGGCGAAGCGCTCGCCGCCTACACCGCGGAAATAGCATTCTCCGCCGGTGGCACCGAATAGCACGGTATTACCGACAATAATATTGTCTTCTGCCACGATATTGGATGCTTCAGGTGGATAAATGGCTATGCGCCCGCCCGATAACCCCTTGCCGACGTAATCGTTGCCTTCGCCGGCCAGATCAATGGAAATGCCGCGCGCCAGCCATGCGCCGAGCGACTGACCGGCCGTACCCCTGGCCTTGATGGCGATGGTGTCTTCCGGCAAGCCTTTATCGCCATAACGTTTGGCGACCTCGCCGGACAGCATGGTAGCGAAGGAGCGGTCCACATTGCAGATCGGCGTTTCGATGACCACCGGCGTCTTTTCTTCCAGCGCTGGCTTGGCCTGCTCGATCAGTTTGTTGTCGATCAGTTTATCCAGCCCGTGATTCTGCGATTCGCAGTGGTGAACGGCTGACCCGTTCGGATCAATGCGGTGGAAGATCGGAGACAGATCCAGCCCCTGCGACTTCCAGTGTTTGATGGCCTCATTGGTGTCCAGCATATCGGAACGACCAATCATTTCATCGAAAGTTCGGAAGCCCAGCTCGGCCATGATTTCGCGTGTTTCCTCGGCGATATACATGAACAGATTGACCACATCTTCCGGCGTACCGACAAATTTCTTGCGCAGTTCCGGGTCCTGCGTGGCCACACCGACCGGACAGGTATTGAGATGGCATTTGCGCATCATAATGCACCCTTCTGCGATCAGGGCGATGGTGCCGAAGGCCACTTCATCCGCTCCCAGCAGTGCTGCAATCACCACATCGCGACCAGTTCTGATCTGGCCGTCAGTTTGCAAAGTCATGCGTCCGCGCAGGCGGTTGAGTACCAGCGTCTGCTGTGTTTCTGCTAATCCCAATTCCCACGGCGTGCCCGCATGTTTGATCGAAGTCAGCGGGCTTGCACCCGTGCCGCCATCGTGGCCGGCAATCACCACATGATCGGCATGTGCCTTGACCACGCCTGCCGCAATGGTGCCAACACCGATTTCACTGACCAGTTTAACCGAAATATCGGCGCGCGGGTTGGTGTTCTTGAGATCAAAAATTAGCTGGGCCAGATCCTCAATCGAATAAATATCATGGTGTGGTGGTGGTGAAATTAAACCCACGCCGGGCGTGGAGTGACGTACCCGGCCGATGCGCTGATCGACTTTGTGACCCGGCAACTGGCCGCCTTCTCCCGGCTTGGCGCCCTGCGCCATTTTGATCTGGATCTGATCGGAATTGGCCAGATATTCGGTGGTAACGCCGAAACGGCCCGATGCCACCTGTTTAATGGCCGAGCGCATCGAATCGCCATTTGCCATCGGCGTGAAACGTTCGCGTTCTTCGCCGCCTTCGCCGGTGTTGGATTTGCCTCCCAAACGATTCATTGCGATGGCCAGGGTGGAATGCGCTTCATGCGAAATCGAGCCGAAGCTCATGGCGCCCGTGGCGAAGCGTTTTACAATCGCTGTGGCCGGTTCGACTTCTTCCAGCGGCACGGATGCGCCACCTTTGAATTTGAACAGGCCGCGCAGCGTTTTCAGTTTTCCGGACTGATCGTTAATGGCATCGGCGTATTCTTTATACAGCCCATAATTGGAGGTGCGCACCGCATGTTGTACTTTTGCGATGGTTTCCGGCGTCAGCGTATGTTCATCGCCACGCACCCGCCATGCATATTCGCCGCCGACATCCAGCGCCTTCTTGTAAATCATGACGCCACGGAATGCATCGATATGGCGTTGTGCCGCTTCCTGCGATACTTCAGCCAGACCTGCGCCCTCAATCTGGGTCGGAGTGCCGGTGAAATATTTTGCTATAAATTTACTCGATAAGCCAATCGCCTCAAAAATTTGCGCACCGCAGTAGGATTGATAGGTGGAAATACCCATCTTGGACATCACCTTGAACAGGCCCTTGCCGATGGCCTTGATGTAACGGCCTTCAATCTCGCTGTCCGTCAATTCGTCCGGCAATTGCCCCTGACGTTTCATATCGCTCAGGGTTTCAAAGGCCAGATATGGATTGATCGCTTCTGCGCCGAAACCGGCCAGACAGGCGAAATGATGCACTTCACGGGCCGAACCTGTTTCCACGACTAAGCCGGTGTCGGTGCGCAGGCCAGCGCGAATCAGATGATGGTGAACGGCGGATGTGGCCAATAGAGCCGGAATCGCGATGTTCTGCGGATTCATGCCGCGATCCGACAGAATGATGATATTATAATGATCGCGCACCGCCTGTTCGGCCTTGTGGCAGAGTTCGGTCAGCGCTGTTTTCATGCCCGCTGCACCCAGATCAACAGCATAGCAGGAGGACAGGGTAATGGTGCGGAAACGATTGTCGGTGTACTGATCAATATGGCGAATCTTTTCGACATCGACATTGGACAGAATCGGCTGATGCACTTCGAGTCTGAGTTGAGGTTCTGCTTCATCCAGCCCCAACAGATTCGGGTTGGGGCCAATGATGGAAGTCAGGCTCATGACCATTTCTTCGCGAATCGGATCAATCGGCGGGTTGGTGACCTGGGCGAATAACTGGCGGAAGTAGTTATACATCGGCTTGGCTTTGTTGGAGAGCACGGTCAGCGGGCTATCGTTGCCCATCGATCCCGTTCCTTCCTGTCCGGAAACGGCCATTGGCGTAATCAGGAATTTAAGATCTTCCTGCGTATAACCGAATGACTGCTGGCGATGCAGCAGGGTTTCGTGATCAGGCGCAAGGGGGGCCACTTCTTCAGGCAGGTCTTCGAGCTGAATCTGGGTTTTGGCCAACCATTCTTTATACGGCTTGCTGGTGGAGAGCTGCTGCTTGATTTCGGCATCGTCGATGATGCGTCCCTCTTCCAGATCGATCAGTAGCATCTTGCCCGGCTGCAAACGCCATTTCTTGATGATGCGCTCTTCCGGAATATCGAGCACGCCCATTTCAGATGCGCCGAGCACTAAACCGTCGTCGGTGACCAGATAACGGGCCGGACGCAGACCGTTGCGATCCAGCGTGGCACCGATTTGGCGGCCATCGGTAAAGGCGACGGCGGCAGGGCCGTCCCACGGTTCGGTCAGGGCGGCGTTGTATTCATAAAAAGCGCGACGGCTTTCATCCATCTGCTTGTTGCCGGCCCATGCTTCAGGAATCATCAGCATGGCGGCATGCGCCAGCGAATAACCGCCGGCCACCAGCAATTCCAGCGCATTGTCAAAACAGGCCGTATCGGACTGTGCTTCTTTAATCACCGGCCACAGCTTGTCCAGATCATCACCCAGCAGTTCGGATTTCATCGAATGGCGGCGCGCGTTCATCCAGTTGATATTGCCGCGCACGGTATTGATTTCACCATTGTGCGCCATCATGCGGAATGGGTGAGCCAGTTCCCACGACGGGAAGGTGTTGGTAGAGAAACGCTGATGCACCAGCGCCAGCGCTGATTTCATGCGCGCATCGCGCAGGTCTTCATAGAATGCTGCCACCTGATGAGAGAGGAACATGCCTTTATACACAATCGTGCGGCTGGAGAGCGAGGCGGTATAGAATTTGGCGGCATCGTCAAAGCCCATAGCGGTGACGCGATGCGTTGCCACTTTGCGAATGACAAATAATTTACGTTCAAAATGATCCTGATCGGTGCAATCCTCACCGCAACCGATAAAGACCTGACGAATCACCGGTTCACAATGGGTCACGCTCTCCGGCAGGTCGGCGCGGACGGCATCGACTGGTACATCGCGCCAGCCCAGCAGTGTTTGTCCTTCTTCTGCAATGACCTGTTCATATGTGTCCTGACAGGCCTGACGATGTTCCTTATTTTGTGGAAAGAACACCATGCCAACGCCGTATGCACCGGCATCGGGCAGGGCTATGTCGAGATCGGCTGTGACGGACTGAAAGAAATCATGCGGAATCTGTAGCAGAATACCTGCGCCATCACCTTCGCGCGGGTCAGCGCCGGAGGCACCCCGATGCGTCAAGCGAGTCAGAATTTCCAGGCCTTTCTCAACAATATCATGGCTCTGATGATTGTTGATGTTGGCGACAAAACCGACGCCACAGGCGTCATGCTCGTTGCGCGGATCGTATAAACCCTGCTTTGCAGGCTTACGGTTCACAGTTGTATGCGAATCAGTCATGTTAGCTAACCTCACTGGAGGAAAAGATTATCAGTAGCAGCCGTCTGAACAAAATCGTGGCTCGATGCAAAAGAATAATATCTGACAATGTGTTTTCCAAAAAATCTCGCTCCCCCGGAGCAAAAAGGAGGCGCAGACTAGCGAAAGTAGAGAGAATTCTCC
>CAYUBK010000125.1:0-6478 GCA_964442955.1 uncultured Zetaproteobacteria bacterium
CCGCCGCCCTGAATCATAAAGTTGGGAATCACCCGGTGAAAAATCGTACCGTTGTATTTGCCTGCCTTGGCATAACGCAAAAAGTTTGCCACCGTTACAGGCGCCTTACCCTTGTCCAGTTCCAACTCGATAACGCCCAAGGACGTCGTTATTTTAACCTCAATCTGTTCCGCCACCGCCAACTGTGCAGACTGAAACAGCACCACTGCTGCCAACGCAGAAAATATCAAAAATCGTTTCATGCTTACCTCCGGATCAATTTCGCAAAAGTGTAGAGACCTTTGACGCCCGCATCAAATCCAGACTGTTTATTTCGAGCCCATAAATAGTGAATCTTCATCATGGGGTGGTTCCGATGTTGGAAGATGTGCTACACTGCCCGCATATGGAACCAGTCAACGCAGATATCATGGAGAAAATTGTTGCGCTATCGGCTCAGTTGCCGGATGAACAGCGCAGGCAATTGCTTGATCTGGTTGCCAACTGGAAAACTGATATTCGTCAGGCTGTGCGCGAAACTTATACCGAATTACTCAATTTCACGTCGACAAATGGAACACACTATGGCCATGCCAGAGATATCAGCTCGACTGGCGTATTTATTGCAACGCCAGCTGCGTTTGAACTGGGAGAGCAGATCAAGCTCATCCTGACATTTATTTCAGCACCCAATCCGGTGCGCCTTCAGGGCAGCATTGTACGCAAAACTGATGAGGGTATCGGCGTGCATTTTGATGACGCCAGTCGCAATCAGGTGAAGGAACTCGATAGCATTATTTCGAAGCACGCTCTGATTCTGCACCACAAATAGAGGTTCCTGCCTACCAGGCGTCTTTTCTGCGCCTGATATCAGTAAATACGGTTAGCGGATCAGCGTTTATGTTGTGCGCTGTTGCATAGCTTTGGCAAAAGCTGACATCCAGTGGCCGCAGGAACGGGTTGGTGCTTGTTTCTATGGCGATGGATGACGGTATGGTTGGCAAGTGTTGGCGTCTGCGTGTTCTGTCATCCGCGATACGTTTGAGCAAAGCCGGATTATCGGCTTCAACCGCTTTGGCAAATTTGAGGTTGGCCAGGGTATATTCATGGGCACAATAAACTTTTGTGCTGCCATTGAGGGTCGCGATTTTATTCAGGCTGTGCAACATCTGGGCCGGCGTACCTTCAAATAAACGTCCGCAACCGGCACCGAACAGGGTATCGCCACAAAACAGGGCGTCATCCATAACATAGGCAATATGCCCGCTGGTATGCCCCGGCACATTCAGCACGGCGATATTCAGACCGTCGATATTTAAACCGTCAACCAGCGGCGGCGAAGACTCTGAAACGGCGAGTTCAATGCCCGGAATTCGATCTGCATCATGCGCGGCGCCGACAATCACGCAGGCAAAATCTTTTTTCAGCGCTAGATTGCCGTCGGTATGATCCCAGTGGTGATGCGTGTTGAGGATATGAGTGAGGGGTTTGCCCAGTGATTTGCAGGCCTTGCGCACCGCAACGGCTTCGGCGGGATCGACTGCAATCAGCGCATTACTTGTGCGCGACTCGATCAGGTAGATATAATTGTCCCGCAAGGCAGGAAGCTGGTGAACAGTAAAACCGGCATGTTGATAGGACCACATGCTGGCAGTGTAATACAAAATGAACGAAGTGCATCTGTTTAAACGAAGAGGGAGAATATTTCATGTCACACGGTTCAACAAAGGCGGTTGTTACGGCATTTGCTGCCAATGCGATGGTGACAATAGCCAAGTTTGTCGGTTTCGCACTGTCCGGCTCCAGTGCTTTACTGGCTGAATCGGTGCATTCTCTGGCCGACACGGCCAATCAGGGATTGCTCTACCTGGGTTTGCGACGTTCAGCGCGCAAAGCCGATGAAGAACACCAGTTCGGTTATGGGCAGGAACGCTATTTCTGGAACTTGATTTCCGCCGTCACTATTTTCTTTCTCGGTTGCGCCTACACGATCATGCATGCGATGGAGCAACTACGCCAGGATCATACGCCTGAATTATCATGGATTCCATTTGCTATTATTGGATTCGCCTTTGTAATGGAGGGGTATTCCTTCATGGTTGCTATGAATGAATTTCGGCAACAATGCCGCCTGGCGGGAAAAACCTTCAAAACCTATTTGGTAGAAACGCGCGACCCGACCACGCTGGCTGTACTGATTGAAGATGGCGCAGCCTTATTCGGTTTAATGATAGCACTGATCGGCATGGGTCTGGCTGCCTACACCGGTTCGGCTGTATTTGATGGCATTGCGGCTATCTGTATTGGTCTGTTGATGGGCGGGCTGGCATTTTTTCTGGCTGCAACCAATCGCAAATATCTGCTTAATCATTCCAATGAAGAGGTGGACGAGATTGCTACCCGGATGTGGCAAGCCGATGATCAGGTGCAGCATGTGCAACGCGTAAACAGTATTGTACTGTCACCTGAGGACACCTTGCTCATGGCAGAAGTGGAATTGCGGGAGGAAGCGATCTTTGCCGATATGACGCAGGAAGAAATCAGCCAGGCAATTCGCTTTATGCATAAACTGGATGATATTCGCAGTTCGCTGGAAGATGATGTCAGCCGTGTTGCACCGGAAACAAAGCACATCTTTATCGAGTTTACAGCGCCCACAGATAAGCCGGACAAAAACTAGGGTGGTGCAGCCCGAATGATTGGCATACCATTTCCCTCCGATTTCTGATCGCGTTATTTATTTCATATTTTTCCCAAGGAGTTTTTTATGAGCGTACTGGTAGGCAAACAAGCCCCCGAATTTACCGCAGCCGCAGTCATGGCAGACGGTTCCATCAACGAGAATTTTTCTCTGTCTGATTACAACGGCAAATATGTTGTATTGTTCTTTTACCCGCTGGATTTCACCTTTGTCTGTCCGTCCGAACTGATTGCCTTTGATCATCGTATCAAGGAATTCGAAGCGCGTGGCGTGCAGGTGGTGGGCTGTTCCATTGATTCCCAGTTTACCCATGCCGCATGGCGCAATACGGCTGTAAATGATGGTGGCATTGGCGAGGTTGCTTACCCGCTGGTGGCCGATGTCAAACACGAAATCTGTCAGGCTTATGATGTGGAATTCGCCGATGCAGGCGTGGCCTTCCGTGGTTCTTTCCTGATTGATAAAGAAGGCACCGTGATGCATCAGGTGGTCAATCACCTGCCGCTGGGTCGCAATATCGATGAAATGCTGCGTATGATTGATGCGCTTCAGTTCCATGAAGAGCATGGTGAAGTCTGTCCGGCTGGCTGGAACAAGGGCGACAAGGGCATGGTTGCCGATGCAGATGGCGTGGCTTCCTACCTGGCATCTGAGGCAGATAACCTGTAAAAACAGCTTAACTGAAAGCTTGAAAAAAAAGCGGCTCCTCCGGGGCCGCTTTTTTTATGGCTATTCAAGAGAATCCTCAGACAGGCACATCTTCAGGTTGCTGCTGGAAACGGGTAAGCAGCGCATTTTCAGCGCGCCAAAAGGCGACCGGATCATCCACATCGATCCAGAATCGACCATTAATATCGAATGTATGCGCCGCACCTTTGGCGGCGAGCAATTGAACCCCGCTTGAGAGCCCCGCATTGCCGGTTTTCTGTGACGCTTGTTTCAATGCATCAAACAGGTTCGGCGTAGATATGAAAATACCGGTATCATAAGCGTTGAACACCGTCAGCCCTTTGCCAATGGCTGCAATTTTTTCATCTTCAACATTGACCCGGGTGACATCATCCAGATCAACCAGCGGGTTATCGAGCCCGCTGTCCACAGCCAGGGTGAGGCCATCATGATCGCTGGCTGCATGGATCAAATCGCGGGCGATAGCGGGATCGAACACATGGTCTGTCATCAAGAGTAGAAACGGCTCATGCAGATATTCTTCCGCGCACAATACCGAAACGCCGTTATCCGTATCCTGCCAGCGGTCATTGAAAACCGTACGGACGGGAACATCCAGTCGATGACTTAAGCGACCGAGAAATGCATCAACCCGTTCATGATGATGACCTGTAACCACATAAAAATCATCCGCCCCGGCCTCAATGGCGGATTGAATCGTACGCTCAATCAAGGCAATACCGAACAGTGGAATTAACGGCTTGCTCTGACCTTTTTTTTGCAAGCGCTGCCCTTTTCCAGCTGCAATAATCAGGCACTTCATGATGCATCTCCGTGTATGAAATCCTCCAGGTTCTGAAAAGCTTCATCATCGGTGAACTGTTTTGGCGGATGTTTGCAAAAATAGGCTGATGGTGCTTCGAGAATGCCGCCAATGCCGCGATCAAGCGCCAGTTTGGCGCAACGAATAGCATCAATAGCGACACCGGCGGAGTTGGGGGAATCTTCCACCGATAAACGCATTTCAATATGCATCGGCACATCACCGAATAATTTTCCTTCCATGCGCAGGAAACAGACTTTGTTGTCTTGCTGCCAGGGCACATAATCGCTGGGGCCGATATGTATGTTTTTATCCTGTAAACGCGTTTCCGTTACCGATTGCACAGCTTCAGTTTTGGATATTTTTTTCGAGGCCAATCGTTTGCGACTGAGCATATTGAGAAAATCGGTATTGCCGCCCGTATTGAGCTGATAGGTGCGTTCGAGTTTAACGCCGCGTTTGCGGAATAAATCCGTCAACATGCGGTGGGTGATGGTGGCACCCAATTGCGATTTGATATCATCACCGATAATTGGCAGATTTCTTTCAGCGAATCGTTGTGCCCATTCAGGCGTACTGGCGATAAATACCGGCATATTATTGATATACGCCACACCCGCTTTCAGGGCGCAACCGGCATAAAAACGCACCGCCTGCTCGGAACCGACCGGCAAATAATTGACCAGCACCTCCGCTCCGGATTCCCTGATCGCAGCCACCACCGCCGCTTCATCCGGTTCCGGCGCATCGGCGGCGATAAAGGTGGCGTCATCATCATAATTACCCATGTGATCGGCTATACCGTCCAGAATTCTGCCCATGCGCACGGTCACGCCAGCATCGGGAATATCTGCGCAAAAAACTGTGGTGCAATTGGGTTTGGCGAAAATGGCAGCATGCACATCCTGACCGACTTTGCGCGCATCCACATCGAAGGCGGCAACCACCTCGATATCACAGGGCGTAAAACCGCCGATATCCCAGTGCATCAGGCCGATGGCATCGGCAGGATCCTTGTCGCGGTAATAATGAATGCCCTGAATCAGGGAACTGGCGCAATTGCCAAGTCCTGCGATAGCGATTTTAATGGGTTTCACGTATGCGTTCTCCCTGCGTGCGTGCGGCTCGAGGGCCACGACTGGTTTGTAGTCTGGCGAGCATAAACATTACCGTGAATATTGTAACGATTCGATTCACCACCATGCACATATTTGCTTTGACAGCGTGCTTAGCAATTTGCAGCCTCAGTTCATGCTGAAAAAAGACTGCAACAACACGTTGATTATGATTCCTGTTCTGGATAAAACCGTTGAATTGCATTCATGCCTGAGCGATGTGGCTGGACTGCCTCTGATTCGGCGCGTGATGCTGATGGCCACCAAAGCAGGTTTTAGTCACTTGAAGGTTACATCCGATGCAGAGCCGGAACGTCTTGAAGAAGCGTTGGCAGGTACGCATGCCCAACTGTCAGGGCGCAATGCGCCGGATTTACAGAAGCATCATAGCTCAATTCTGCTGCTGGCACCGGATTGCCTGCCACATCGTGAATGGTTGATGCATGCACACGACTTGCAGATCAAACCGGATGAAATAAAATTGTGGGCCAATGGTCAAGCCGTATTGATTGGCGCAAAACTGTACCCTGAACTGTTACAGCATTTACCAGAGGCTCGGTGTTTCAAGGATTTGGTGCGCGCATTGGCCGAAGCTGACGAACATGCATCAACGCAGAAACCTGCACATGAACTTTGCGGCATTTCCATCCGCAATGCTAAAGATATCAAACACGCGGAAAACACCCTGTTATCCGGGCTGGTCAAGGCCACCGAAGGCTGGATGGCGCTGCATATCAATCGCAAAATTTCACTGGCTGTGACCCGTCGCTTGATGCACACATCCGTGACACCGAATCATATGACCGGGGTGAGCATGACACTCGGCCTGATTGGCGCGGCATGTTTTCTGTCGCCTGCTCACAGCATGCAGATTATCGGGGCGCTGTTTTTCCTGTCGCATTCCATTCTGGACGGTTGCGACGGTGAACTGGCGCGGCTGAAATTCATGGAGAGTCGGCTCGGCGGCATACTCGATTTCTGGTCGGATAATATTGTGCATGTGGCTGTATTCGCCGCTATGGGTGTTGGCTGGGCAGCAGCATCGCCGGACTCTTTCTGGCCGTTACTTTGTGCGGGCTTGGCTGTTGGGGGCACAGCTGTTTCGGCGTCGCTGGTTTATTTTCACACGATGCATACCGAAAAAAAGAGCGGCCCGTTATATACATCTGTATCTACATTGGAGCAAAAATC